>JAKATV010000081.1 GCA_021818565.1 Planctomycetota bacterium | reverse complement strand
CGCCGACTTGGGCACCGGGTTGAATGTAGCAAGTGCATTATCGCGGAAGGGCCGTAAATCAATGCTTTTTGCTCATGGCTGGGGGAAGTCAGGTTAACGGCAACCGTAAACGGCTCACTCATTGCGTTATCATCCTTTCGTTGCGGCAATACACGTCGCCTGTTTGGGAATGTTCACATCATGGGCTTTTTTTGCGGTTCGCACAATTTCTCCGAAGTCCGCCGACCCGTCATGTTAAGACGGGGACATCAAGACGGCCTGGGCGACCGTCATGCAACGCACAGACTACATAGATTACGCAGCGCAACGGTTCTTCGCAACGCCGTCGCATTCGCATGTCACATTCGCAACCAAAATGCCACGAACCTAACTACCTGATGGAAATATTTCCGGCCCGATCATGTTATGCCGCATGCCCAGGGGATTGAGATATTTTGTGCGACTTGGTGCATTCGTTATCGTCAACGGCGACATCCTTAAAAACCCGCCGGATACTGCTTGTGGTCTTCAACGCGTTCCATGACCCTCATCGCGCCGCACATTGTACCCGCCACACCACGTCGGCCAGGGTTTGACAGAATTGGTTGACGGCTTGATTCTCTGCTCTGTCGCCGGCGTGGTTGGCAACTATCGGAAGTATTCCAAGGTCTATGCAAAAGTAATTATTTTGCTTCCCGTTCCAATGTCGTCCGCACCAACGCCATAATTGCTCAAGTTATTTCTTCGCGATGTCTTATTGTGGTATCGTCGCCAGCATTGATACACCATTTTGAGATGGTTTCTAAATCCTTCCCGATTCCGAGCCATATGACAGCACGGAGAGATAGTTCCTCATCAGCGGGTACAACTGCCCGTACCGATCCAGACGTTCCTGATATACGCGGTGATGTTTTGCCCTAGGGTAAAATGTTTCTGTCCGTCGCACAAATCGTGGCACCGCGTCGGCCACGCCGGGCAACTGGCCGATAGCCATACCGGCAATAATGGCTGCACCAGCGACGGAACAGTGCGTTTGAGCCAGTCGCGTATAAGGCACGTTGAGAATATCCGCCTTGATCTGCAACCACAGGTCCGATCCCGCACCGCCACCCGTAGCGATAAACTCCGAGGTGTCGATGCCCAGTTCCCTCAATCGCGTAATGGGTTCGACAAAATAATAGGTAATCGACTCCAGCAACGCCCGATATATCTGGCCCCGTGTTGTTGAAGTCTTCAGCCCGACAATGACGCCCGAGGCATCGGTGACATAGCCCGGCGAACCGGTGGGTTCAAAATAGGGTAATACCAGCAGATTCGTGGGATCAGGAGGTGATTCCGCGTCCAATCGCGCATAGATTCCCGCTTCGGTTATTTCACCGACGGCGAAGGTGTTACGAAACCATCGCAGAAGTGAACCGGCCTGATTGAAAATGAATGCAACATAGTGATCAGGTATGATATAATCTTCTATATTAAGACCAAGGCCCAGCATCTTGACCGGATCGGGCTTGCCCCGATACACCGGCGTGATACACTCATAGGTGCCAATCCCATCGACGGCACGACCCGCTTCGGCAATACCCGCGCCCAGCGCATTGCAGCACTGGTCGTGGCCTCCCACAACAATCTTTACATCCGGCGGAAGCCCCAGTTTCGCCGCCATCTTTTTGGACACGGTTCCCGCGATCGTACCGGTAGGCATGCATCGCGGCAATTTGTCGCGATCTATTCCGCTGATCGCCAGAAGTGTTTCCGACCAGTCATGCCTGTGAATATCGAACAGCAGCGTCCGATTCGCATGGGAATAGCTGGTGAAAGGATCAGCCCCTAATAAAAATTCCACCAAGCCGCCCCAAAGCAGAAAATAATCCGCCGAACGGTACAGATCGGGCTTATACGCCTTGAGCCAGAGCAATTTCGGTAGCGTGTAACCGGCGGAAAGGATATTGGGATTGATTCGATAGAAATCCTCCCGCAAAATTTCACGCTCCAAAGCCGCGACATAACCTTCACCGCGGCAATCAGAAGATAAAATGCTCGGCCCGAGAATTTGGCGATTTTTGTTTACCGGTGTGGCGGCTTCTCCCATTGCACTGACGCACAATGCTCGGATCGGGTCAGCTCTTGCCGCCGCCGCCACCTCCGCGATGGTTTCCTGCACGCAAGACCACACAACCTCTGCGTCCAATTCGGCCCACCCTTGGCGTGGATAAAGCGTAGGGTACTCACGATACGCCAGATGAATGCAGACCCCATCGGGCGAGAATGCCCCCACTTTGCAGCCAGTCGTGCCAACATCAATACCCAGCATGCTCATGCTTTTGTAACCTCGTAGTCCAGATAGGCGCAGAACGCCTCGCGGAGCGGATCAGCCACATGACTAGGCGTAACACCGACATGGTGGCGATGACCGCTCATACCGATTGCTTGCAGTAATTTCTGCAGATTCGCGATCTGGACAACACCGGCACAGCCGAAAAAGTCTTCCGCTATTTCATCTTCGGTAAATCGGCCTTCACCCACGTAGCATTTGATTCTACCATCTTGTGTCAGCACATTACCAAAGGTAATTGGCATTGGGGCAATGCGCCCGGTATTACAACCCCAGGAACAACCTGGTCCCACGGCCTGTGCCAACATACTGTGATCCGTCACTTTGCCCTTGGCCCGCATCATTTTCTGGGGCACCGGGCCGCAGTGAAATAAAATACACTTATCAGGATCATCCCCGTAGTTGTTGTTCCAATCCAAACACGTCGTTACTTGACCCGATGCCAATCGCAAGGCCCGCATCATAACCGCCGAGCCTATGTCCACTTCGCATGCGGTGGCCACACCCCGGTTATTCATTTCGCTTAACAGCGTGCAAGGCGATATATGCAGCTTTTTCTGCAGTTCAATCCAGCATCGAATGGCCAGGGCATCAAGCTGAAATTCCTCCGTGATCTGGTCCAACACCACGCCCATTCCGATCTTGTTGGTGACGGCCTGTCCCGGCACGGCGGAAAAATCTGTGTAGCCGGTGAGAAACGCCGCCTTCTCGCGCACGGCTTTATTATTGGCATCAAGTGCTTCAATACGGAGGAAAACATCTGATAAATCCATCGTTTCAATGGTTATTCCGTGTCGCTGTAACGTCAATTCGTCGATACGTACCGTCTTAAACGCTGTCGTGCGGGCACCAATGGCTCCGATGGTCATGCGGCGCATTCCGCCGACCACCCGGCAGAGCCGGTCAAAATAGTCGATGTTTGCTTCAAACACTTGAGAAGCCGGGGCGACTGTGTGCGGCTGTAACGCGGTAAACTTGATTCCGTATTGGCAAAACACATCCATAATAGAGAGCTTGCCGCAAAACGAATCCCGGCGCATCGTCGGCCCCATTTTGTCCAGTTCATCGGGGTAGGCGTGTATAAGAATCGGCACGTCGGCATCCTGTAATGCCATGACGGCACCGCTTTCATCACCAAAGTTCGGCAGGCTTAGTATCACACCGCCGAACTTGCCACGGTGTTGACTTAGAAATTCCGCGTAACGCCGGGCTTCCGTGCGTGTCTCAACGGCACCGTGGCGGGTAGCCGACTCTTCCAGCATGAGCACGTTATGGCCCATTTGCTCCAATCGCGTCTGAATTTCATTCCGCGCCTGAGCAATGAGAGAAGCGGGAAAAAAACCGCGATTTCCGAAAAATAGAGCGAATGTTGTTTTAGAAATGGTTTCCATTACTGTTCCTTTCAAGCCTTAAGAACCCGTGCCGAACCGATGATATTCAATTCATCCCGCAGCAGCGATATGGCCGTGTCGTATACCAGTTGTTGCGCCTTTACTACGGAATCGCCTCGCATCTGTTCAAAGGGCTGACGCAATGCCGTGCCGATATTGATCTTGACGCAACCAAGCCGCACCGCATCCGAAATGTACCGTCGGTCGATGCCCGTTCCGCCGTGAAGTACCAAAGGGATTTTCACAACTTCACTGATGCGCTGCAGGTGCGGGATATTCAGCCTCGCCTCCACTTTTTTCTTATCCTTAAAGGCCTTTGATATCGAACCGTGGATGGATCCCACTGCCACCGAAAGCCAATCAACTTCGGTCTGCCGAACAAATTGCTGAGCTTCGGCGGGGTCGGTAAATCCCTTCCCGCTGGCGAATATCTCCTCGTATGACGGCACCGGACCATCCTCGTGCCCCAGCACCGCCCCCAACTCACCCTCAACCGCTACACCGGCGGCATGCGCCAACGCCACCACCTGTCTGGTAGTGGCGATATTCCCCGCCAACGGCAGGCGGGAACCATCAATCATGACCGATTGGTAGCCGGCATCTATCGCCTGCCTCATGATTGACAGATAATCCACGGGCACGCCGTCTTCATCAATAACCGGGACGTGGTCCAGGTGCAGACGCGTGCAGCGTTCATCTTTCACGCGCTGGTATTCTTCCGCCACCGCCTCCAGGCTTTGAGCCTCAAACTTCATCCATTCCAACCGCGCCACCATGATCAGGCCGAACGCGTCGCTATCTCGCAAGGCCCGCACGATCGGCCCAAGCATCGGCAAATAAGGAATATTGAAGCCGGGAACAGGAATCTTGTTCTTGTGGGCCCGTTGCAACAGTTCATTCGTACCGGTACTCATAAAAG
>JAKATV010000435.1 GCA_021818565.1 Planctomycetota bacterium | reverse complement strand
CAGAATGGGGCGCATACGCACCACCACGCTTTCGAGAATCGCATCGTAAAGCGATTGCCCGTTGGCCAGAGATCGATGAATAAAATCAATGAGAATAATGGCGTTGCGCGTCACAATGCCGGCCAGGGCGATCATACCGATCATGGCGGTGGCGGTAAAAAAAACCGAAGCGCGGTACCCACCGACTTGATGGGCGGTTAGCACATTGAGTATCCAGAACCCGGGCATGACGCCGGGGATTGTCAGGGGAATGGCCAGCATAATCACCAGCGGCAACAGAAATGAACCTGTTTGTGCAATCAGCAGCACATAAATGCCGATCATCGCGGCACCAAACGCCAGACCCAGGTCACGGAAAACATGGATGGTAACGCGCCATTCGCCTTCCCCGGCGAAATTAACATGGATTCCCGGCGGCAACTGCCAAGCGATTCCTGAGCCGTCATGGAAGAAGGATCGATCAGAAAGTGGCCGCGGTTTGACTTCATGAATCCAGCCATTGCCGACGGACGTCATTCCCGCAATTTTCGGCGTGCGACCATCCGGCACGCGATCCGCCTCAACATCCAAGATGGCGTTTACCGGCGGTCGGCCCGCGGTATCCGCATACACATAAACAATGCGGCGCAAGTCTTTATGGTAAATAGCCTGACCCCTGAAGGTACGCTTCCAATGGCCTAATTCCGCCAAGGGCACCAATACGCCCCCGGTGCCCCGCACAAATATGCCGGATAATTCCGCCCGGCTGGAACGCCGGGCTATTGGTAAGCGGAGAATAATATTCAAGGGCTGTCGCTGGCGGGGGGCGTGAATCGTTCCGGCAACCGTACCGCCTAAAGCCAGTGCCAGGGTACGGGAGATTTCACTGGTAGTCACACCGCTAAGCGCCGCTTTACGTTTATCCGTGACGAAAACCATTTGTCTTTGCGGTGCCTGCACCGAATCATCCACATCGACGACATCCGGCTCCAGCAAAAGACGATGGCGCAACGTGCGGGCGGCTAACTGCATTTGATGGTAGCTGGTGGTGGGAGATCCGTGAATTTCCCCGACGATGGTGTCCAACACCGGCGGTCCGGGCGGAGCTTCCACAATTTCAATGCGCACACCATATTTATGTGCAATGGCGGTGAGGCTGTTGCGGATACGCAGGGCAATTTCGTGGGTTTGCATGGCCCGTTGCTGTTTGCCGGCCAGATCAATGGCGATCTGCGCATCGTTGACTTGATTGCGAATAAAATAGTGCCGCACCAGACCATTAAAATCCATCGGGGCCGCGACCCCGACATAACTGGTAATATCCACCACTTCATGCAGCCGCTCCAGCCGATGCACCAGTGCCCGCGTGGCGGCATCGGTGCCCTGCACCGTGGTGCCGCGCGGCGCGTGGATAACAATTAACAGATTGCTCTGATCACTGAACGGCAGCATTTTCAGCGGCACCATTCGCATGGCCGGCAAGGCGACTGCGGCGACGGTAACACCCGCAACCGCCAGCAGAAATCCCCACCGCGCTAAGCGATATTCCAGCATCGACCCCAGCAATTTTGAAAACACCCGATACCGAATGGTTCGCTGAATAGCGGGCACAACGTGCGGATCCGCTGATTCCTCGCGGGCCAGCAATTCCGTTTCACGATGCTTGTTTTTCAGCATGTGATACGCCATCCAGGGCGTGATGGTAAACGCCACGAGCATCGACATCAGCATAGCCACCGGCACATTAAATGCCATCGGCCGCATGTAAGGCCCCATCATCCCTGTGATAAAAAACATTGGAATAAAGGAAAGAATGACCGCCAGCGTGGCGACAATCAGCGGGCCAAGAACTTCGGAGATGGCTTTTAAGGCAATAAGGCGTGTGGCCTTGCCTTCCAGGGCAAAATGTCGGCTGATATTTTCCACATCCACAATAGGGTCATCCACCAGCAATCCCAGGGAAAGAATCAGTGCAAAAAGCGTCACCCGATTGATGGTAAACCCCAGCATCAGGTTACAAGCCAACGTAAGTCCGAACACCACCGGAATGGCCACCGCCACGACAATGGATTCCCGCCATCCCAGTCCAATGGTCAAAAGCACAATGACAATGACAATCGCTACCAGCAATCCGTCCACCAGCCCGTTGACTTTGGCATTTGCCGAAAGACCGCTGTTTCGCGTAACGATCATGTTGATGTTGGATGGCAACATCACCCCGGCCAGCACGCGTGCCCGATGGATAACATCTGCCGCTACGGTTACCGCATTGCTGCCGGCCTTTTTGGCGATTGCCACGGTGACCGCGGGCGACGCGCTGTGCATGCGGCGTGCGGATTTTCCGGCCAGGAGAGTGCCGGGAAAATCATGGTCCTCAGGCACGTTGGCAGCCGGTCCCCATGTATGCCAGACATACGAATGCACTTCGGCGGGGCCATCGACAATTTTTGCGACATTACTCAAATACACCGGCTGCTGATGCCATACGGACACAACCAGTTGTCCCAATTGTCGGGCATTAGCCAACGCGGTTCCGGCCAGCACATGAATTTCATTGTTGTTCCGCTGATAACTGCCCCCGGTCATGGTGACATCCGCCGCCTGAATGTCATGATCTATTTCCAGGGGCGTAATGTTGTAGGCGTGCATTTTTGACGGGCTTAGGTAGGCATAGATCACACGCGGACGCCCGCCAATTACGTACGCGCGTGACACGTCCGGTGCCGCGGCAAGGCGAGCGGCCAACTCTTCGGCGGTTTGCCTTAGAGCTACGGCGGTGGCGGTTTTGCTGGTCAGCGTAAGGGTAACAATCGGCACATCGTTAATGGTTTCCGGCTTAATGACCCAACCGGTTACGCCGGCCGGCACGCGGTTAAGATGCTGTTTGATTTTCCGGAACACCTTCACCACGCTGCGTTCCACGTCCTGCCCGACAAAAAATCGCGCTGTGACCATGGACTGATCACGCTGGCTGGTGGAATAGACATATTCAACGCCATGAATCTGATACAATAGCTTTTCCAGCGGCGTGGTCACCAATTGTTCCACACTTTTGGCGCTGTGCCCGGGGAAACTTACGTAGATGTCAATCATGGGAACGACGATCTGCGGGTCTTTTTCACGGGGGGTAATCAACAGCGCCGCGGCACCCAACAGCACCGCCAATAAAATCAGCACCAGCGAGAGCTTGGAATGCAGGAATATTTTGACCACGCGCTCAATGAGACTTAGTTCACCAGCACGGGCGTCCGGTGGGGTGCTCATGGGCGGACCTCCACGGTGGTGGAATTATTCATTTGAGATTTGCGATTTGAGATTTGCGATTTCGTTGACGCCACCACCACCCGTTGTCCAGCTACCACGCCGGAAAGAATTTCCCGCATGGAACCAATATGCCGCCCGGGTTGAACTGTTTGACGAATCAGTCGCCCATGGACAATTAAATTTACCAGATCCAGTTGACCAATATGCTCAATGGCGGCTTGGGGTGCCACCAACACTTTATGCGATCCGGTAGGAATAATTAGATTGCCATACATTCCCGGCCATACACCAGAAGGAAACTTGCCGGTAACTTTCACAATAAAACTGCGGCTTTGCGCATTAACACGCGGAGCGATTTGGCGGATGTGTGCTTGTACGGTGGCGTGAAAACCTTCCAATCGCACGGACATTGTCTGCCCCAAGTGCAACAATGAAGCGAGAGATTCCCGCACCACGGCCGCCAACTGGAGTTTATGGGGATCATAAAGTTTGGCCAGCATCTGACCGGGCATAACGGTATCCCCCACGTTGACATATTTTTGCATCACGATTCCGTTGATCGTTGAGCGGATGGTGGTGTAGCCCAGAACGGCCTGTGCCGCCTGCATTTCCGCCAAGGCATGTGCCAGATTTGCGCGATCCGAAGCTACCGCGGTATTTGCCACATCCATCGTCGCCGTGGTGACATCGCCGGTGGTTAACAGTGTTTTGTCCCGCTTCTGGTCAATCAACGCCTGGCGCAATTGTGCTTTGGCCAACAACACCGCAGCCGCGGTCTGCGCCACCTGGGCCTTGAGTTGCGCCGAATCCAGGCGCACCAGCACTTGGCCTTTTCGCACGGTGCCACCGGCGATTAAGCGGCTGAAAACAATTCGCCCGACGATTCGCGGTGTCAACAGAACCGGCGCGATCGGTGTGATAGTGCCCACGGCGCGGAGATTTTGCGAAATGGATTGGACCGCTACGATGGCCGTGGCACCCTGGAATGGCTTGGCCCTTGGCACCGGTAGCGACCCCGGTGAGATTTTCGCCTTAAGCGCTCCCGTGCTCCACAGCAGCAGCGCCACCACCAATAGTATGGCCAGAAGCACCCCTGCGATGCGCCCGGCAATACGGGCAATATTTTTCAGTTGGAGCCGGCGTTTCGCCATGATCCACGCTCCCGATTTAAAACTGTCACAAACTCAAGACAACAGCCGTTGCCGTTTTACGCCTGATGCGTTTGCTTCAAGCCACATTGTCCCAGAATTTTCTCCGCAGGGCAAAAGCCCGTGAAGGCGGATTGGATCAGGTTCAAGCCGACAAAAGCGGCCAGCACCAACCACCACTGATTAACCCATACCGCCAAGGCCACGCTGATAAGCACCATTGCACCGGCCACGATACGTACACCACGATCAACTGTCATAAGAACACCTCAATAAAACTCGGCGCACAAACCAGTTGATG
>JAKATV010000082.1 GCA_021818565.1 Planctomycetota bacterium | reverse complement strand
CCATGACCGCGTTGATCGTTTTGACGCTGGTGTGGTGGGGTGGACGATTAGCCGTCGATCATCCCGGGTTTGGTGCCAAGGGGGTGGCGACTTACCAGTTGGCTCTTTCCGCGCTATACGCGGGGGCGGCGCTGGGGGGAATGCTGCTGGCCAACCGTCTTTTGCGTGTCATCCATCCGCGTTATCAGAGGATCGTGGCGAACGCGGCAGTGCTGGGGGCGGCGGGAATGGTGCTTTATGATCAGATTAACATGGCCTTGGCCACCGGACCGACGGCGATGCTCTTCTGGATTATTCTTGGGGCATTGGCGGCTGGGGGTGTCGGCCCGCGGCCAGTGGAACAGAACTCCTCTGCTAAGAAGCACAACACATACAGTGCCATCGTCGGCATGATTCTTGGCGGGGCATTATGTATTTTCGCGGTTATTCTGACAGTAGCGGTGTGGTTGCCGACCGTGCGCGGAACGTATCCATGGGATTCATCCGTATATCGCCATGCGTATAAGCGGGCGCTGGCACAGCACAATTGGCCGCTGGCGCTTAAGGCGGCGGATGCGGTATTAGCGCGTGATACCCGCTCTCAGGGTTGGTTGCAGCGGAAAATTAGCGTGGAGATGCAAATGGGGATAAATCCGCGCGAAGCCGTACTAAAGTTGCTGTCAATCAACCGTACCGATGCGCGCGTGCGTTTGCCCTATGCCTTGACCGGGCGAGCGGGTCTGACCGTACCAGAACGGATTAAGCAATTAAAACTGGCGTTGCAACTCAACAGCGCGTTGCCAAAAACTGAAATTCAGCGGCTGTCACCTCGGGAGGTGGCGGAGATTAACGCCCAAATCAAAAAATTAAAGGCCATGGAATCTGGCCGGTAGCAATTGCACCGCCCGCCACCGGCGGCCAGCGGCGGGAGTCACATCGGACAGGCACCGGCAGATCAGAAATGCCGCTCTTGATTGTTGGAAATCAGGAAACCGTTCGACGTAAAGGCGTTTTACCCCATGCGGTACATGCGTTCGGGATTTTCGGCGTGCTGGGCGGCCAGTTCCACATAATGCTGATTGTTGTAGCGCATGTCGGTTAATTCCGCTTCTCTTACCGGTCGGACTATTTTTGCCGGTACACCCATGACCGTTTGCCCATCGGGGATCACCATACCCGGTGACACCACCGCCCCGGCTGCAACAATACAGTTTTTCCCCACCACCGCCCCTCCAAGAATGACCGCCTTCATGCCAATAAGCGTTCCCTCTCCTACGGACGCACAATGCACCACCGCTCCATGACCGATGGTTACGCGGTCACCAATCACCAGCGGTTGGTTATAGTCGCAATGCAGCACGGAATTTTCCTGCACGTTGACCGCTTGGCCCAGGCGAATAGGCGCGACATCCCCACGGATGGTTACGCCAAACCAGATACTGCAGTCCGCGCCCAGGGTCACATCGCCGCAAATCACAGCATTGCTGGCCTGCCAATGTTGATCCACGCGTTGCATCCGGGCGTTGCTGATATAGTTACTCATAAGTCCATTATGCCAGAAGAAAGCGTCTGATAAAAGGGCGTTTTTTGAAATATATTCGCATAAGCGGTTAAATAGCAATTTGCCGGCGTGGAAACGCACAAATCAGGCGGAATAAAAAATCGCAAAAAAAATCTTCCGTTTCGACTTTTTAATTGCTATACTCTGGGAAACCAAGTGTGGTTGCCTGTCGTATGTGATCGTATGGTGATCGTCGGCAGCGGGCTGCGGGAGTAATCCTGACAGCCACCAACGCTGGCAAAACGGTAGTGATCGACGTCCCATAAGGGATCCGCAACACCGGTTGTATTGGAGGGCGTATTTTTGGAGCTGGAAATGCGAATTTCGCGAATAAAAATAGGATTGTGAAATAAAGATACAAAGTAAGATGTGCTGTGTATTTAGTGTCTAAGGTTGGGCTGAGGCCAAAACAAGTGCCATCGACCCGAAATTGGATTAAAAGCAATGGAATAAGACGGCAAACAGGATGTTTGCCCGAATTTGAATGAGGTAAAGGCGTATGAAATCCCAAAAGGAATTAACCATGAGTGTGCATCACAAGAAACCGCGCAGTGCCGGTGTCTCCGTGCTGGTATATGATCGTCCCCTGCATCCGGAACTGATTTCCGCGGATATTCGCCGCGCTCGCGCGGTGGGTGAGTTCGATGTTAATATCTGGCTGTTAAACCATGGCGGCCACATGTTGACCATTACCGGCCCGCATACGGTTTGTGAGCTTTGCTGCTTTCCCAATAAATCTCTTCCGGAGCGCGGGCTGCTGGAACGCATTCCGTGCAAGGGTGACAAACTTTATGATGTCGCGCTGGGCGAAACACATCATTATTACCTGGCAATTAATGAAGAGCACGTAACCGATACGCTTTTTGAAAATTCGGTTGCCGAGCTGCTCCGCATTGCCGACGAACAAAATGGCGTGGTTTCCCATCGGAAAAATGAGTTGGGTGAAACCGTTGGATTATCCGTCGTGGTGACGCAGTTACATCGGCGGGCCGTACACATTGAGGGGTTCCACCTGCTCAATGATGCCCATGTGCTGGTGCGCACGCAATCCGTGGTAGAGCCTACCCGCTAATTTGCTTCCAAACCGGAAGCATCAAAATGTCGTCCGACTATGCGCTAATGCGGTGCCTCGTGGGCTTATGCGCAGCGCCTGTGTTAATGTGCATGAAAAATAAATCAGCGGTGAAGAGCCACGTGAACGTGCCAATCGCCGCTGATTTAAGGAGGCTTAGTCAATTTAGCGGACAACCGCATGGCGGCTGTCAGGAGGTTGTGATTTCGGCTGACCAGGCTTTTTTCAGCCAGCCCTGAGGAATACGCGTCGTCCCGGTAGGGTCGGCCAGAGTTTCCTCAAATTCCGTTCCGACCCGATAGCCGCCCTCCGGCAATTGTCGGCAAAAGCGTACAAGGCACAAAACCAACATGCCGCCACCTTCGCGGAACTGCAAAGGTGCAACAACATATTCGTTTTCCTGCAAGCGCCGGCGGGTTAAAAACCCCATACCTTTCAACGAAACATCTTCGGTATGCACGCGAAAAGCTGCGCTTCTGGGACGTTCAGGACGCGGCAGACGCTTTAGCCACATGACTTGTTGCACGGGCCGCCGCCGATGCCGACGCCCCAGAGATTCCCCTTCCTTCTTCAAATTTTCAATAATTTGAAGAATCTGCTTCCGCTCAACTTTAGATAAACTCGTAGCGCTCAACGCACTGCTCCGCACAGTATTCTTACCAACCGTATGTTATCGAACCAAGAGCCTTAAAAAGTTTATCAATTCTTTGCGGAATTTAATTTGAGGAAAATGTTTAATCCTTTTCATTCGCGCAAGCCGATAGGGGCGATAGATGAAGCGGTATGTGGGTCCTCATTACATAACTTGGTTGGACAAGTTGGCCAAGCCACCGGTGCATACGGAGGCTGTGCGATACCGTGACCGCGGATTTTTCAATGCTTGGATATCATCATATTGTGCGTGCTGGGCACCCATTTAGCCGGCAAGGCCAAATGTTTGTTCCTGCCATTCATGTCAATGAATCCCTTTTTGCCAGATCGATAAGGTTCAACAAATCATATAATTGCCCATAATCGCGTAAATGGGAAGTCGCTTTTTCCGGCTTTTTCCGGTTTTTTGCTTCCCGTGCCGCGTGCGATTAAAATGACGGGTTCTGTAACTTTAGGAACAGGCGGTTCGGTTATGAGCAAAACGGTGTGGATGGATGGGCGGCTGGTTCCTATGGAGCACGCGGCGGTGAGCGTGTTTGATCACGGATTGCTGTATGGCGATGGTGTATTTGAAGGCCTGCGACAATACAATGGACGGGTTTTCCGCCTTGCGGATCATCTTAAACGGCTGTACAACTCGGCCAAAGCCATTCGACTGGAAATTCCCCTTTCTCAGCATGACCTGGGCGAAGCGGTGGCCGCCACACTGCACGCCAACCAACTTACTGATTCCTATATCCGCCTGCTGGTGACGCGCGGCGTGGGGGCCTTGGGCATTTCACCGGCAACATGCAGCAAGCCTTCGATTTTTATCATCGCCGATTCCATTAAAATGTATTCCGAAGAAACGTACCGTAACGGCATGGCAATTATTACCGCCAGTACCCCGCGCATTGCCGCGGCGGCTTTATCGCCGAGAATTAAAAGCCTCAATTATCTCAATAACATCATGGCCAAATGGGAAGCCATTGATGCCGGCGTGCCGGAGGCGGTGATGCTCAATCCGCTGGGCTTTATCTGCGAATGCACGGCCGATAATATTTTTATTGTGCGCGACGGTCAATTGTTAACACCCGCGGAAGAAAGCGGCATTCTTCTGGGTATTACCCGCGAAGTCGTGTTGGAACTGTCTGTGGCTGCCGGTATTCCCACCCGGCAATCAAATCTCACACGTTATGATTTATACACCGCCGACGAATGTTTCCTCACCGGCACAGGCGCGGAATTGGTGCCCGTAACCAGCGTGGATAAACGCATGATCGGCGATGGTAAGGTCGGGCCGATCACCCGGCAACTCACCAGCGCGTTTCATCATTACGCGCGCCACAGCGAAAATACCGCTGCCTATCCAACGATCGGTGTGCGGGAAAAACTCCCCAGCGGGGTATAATGGCCGCATCCATCATCAATGGCACGGTAATTTTTACTGTGGTT
>JAKATV010000337.1 GCA_021818565.1 Planctomycetota bacterium | reverse complement strand
TCCGATCTAACCCACATCCTGCTGAATTTTCACAGGACGTCGAGGGTACCGCAAGAGCTGATTGACTGGCTGGGTCAACCCATTGGAGAAATTCGTGAGAAGGTGAAGACAATACTAAGTGCAGCTTTCCCAACATTTTCTGAAGGAGATTTAGATGTCAACGCACAACGCGACGCCTGCCAAAACAATTAGCTACCAGCAGGCAATCCTCTCTGACCCGAGGGCGAGGATGGTAGCCACCGATTTCAATTCCCCACACCTGCGGACGGTCGCTACCTCACGTACTGAGGGAACGGTATCAATCCGATTCTCACCGCGCGAGCCCGTTTCCAATTCGAGTAACATTAGCACTAAGTGATATTAGCGGTACAAATGCCCACACATTGGACTTACAGAACGGTTCAATCAGACGAAGACCTCGATCAAGGGGATATATTAGCGCCTACAGACGAGATAAAGGGAATACTCCAGCAATTCCATCCCCACTTTACGGATAATAGGTATTTAGGATTTTTAATCATCACCCAGTCCTGCGATCTGGTTCGTCGTGGTTGTAGCCAGGGATGCAAGGCCCGCTATATTAACCTTGCAGTGGTTCGGTCGTTGGTAGGCGTGCTGGACGACCTAATGAAAGACCACTGCGACCGTCTCGTCCCCGGCGCATACACTGAAGAAACAAAATCGAAAGCAAAGGAAATGCTGTCCCGAGTAATCAACCAAAATGAGCAAAACTCGGGCGTATTTTACTTACACCAAGATGCAGATGCCGGGATCGGTGAAAAAGCCGTTGCGTTATTGAGGGTAACTGTCGCGCTCCGGGCAGTACATTACGACGCTCTCCTACACTCCCGAAGGGGCGGTCTAAATCCTGAATTTCGGAACAAACTTGGTTGGCTGGTCGGCAACCTTTATTCCCGGATTGGGACTCCTGACTGGGGCGACCAAGAGGATGGCGAAAGACAACAGGGTGCCATCATTAAGGAACTTCTCGATGGGACCATATGGATAAAGCGAGAGAACGTCGAAGCGGCTAAGGGCAACGGCGTCGATATAGCCTCGTTGGACAAGGATAACATCGAAGCAACAATAGAACGCTACAATCTTCCAACGGTTCTCGAATCATTGATCAAACTTTCGGCGTCAACTACCCGAGTGATTCTGCCCAACATCACCCAGGGAGATCTTGACAAAATAAGCAACAGGCTTCGCAACTCGCCTGAATTGTCCGCTATCCTGAAGCGGGCGAAACGCGGGTGATTCCATTGTTTGTGTAAATGTGCCCGTCCGTTGACCCCATTTTCGATTGGTAAGAGGACTCCCAGCATGATTGCAGATTCAGGCTGCTGCGCCTTCGGCCCGCCAATGACCAGGATACGTCCCTCGAGGATGCGCCAGATCTACTCAATCAGGTTGAGAGGCTTTCCAAGGTCGTGGCAGATAATGCGGTTGCGCAGGGCGGGGGAATGGAAAAGCGATGGTGATACGATGCGGGGGTAGAAACGGGAATTGGGTGGGGAGATTGTCCGGGTGATCGCTGTCTCGGCGGTTATGCGGTAATTTCCAGAGTCAGGCCGTCGTATGCGACGTGGACGTTTGGGGGCAGGTCGTGTTCGATGTCCGCGTGGCGGGCGTCGTGGGATAGATGGGTGAAATAGGCGCGTCGCGGTTTAAGATCATCAATGATTTGCAGGGCTTGGGAAAAAGAGAGGTGCGTCGGGTGGGGCCGGGGCCGCAGTGCATCAATAATTAAGGTGTCCAGATTTTGCAGCAACGCACGCGAGGCGGCGGGAATATCGGCACAATCTGTGCAGTAGGCGAAGTTTCCGATACGGAAGCCCAGCACGGAAACGCGTCCGTGCGGCAAAGCTATCGGCTGCCACGTTACACCAAAGATATCCTGTGGACCGTCAATGATTATAGGCTCAAGTTCCGGGCGGTAAACACCGGTTTCATTCTGATGGATGAAGGCATAACTGAAAGCCTTTTGCAGTGTTCGCATGGTGGCATCGGCGGCGTACACCGGCAGCGGTGATCCCAGCAGCGTGTTATAACGCCGGACATCATCCAGGCCGAAAATATGATCGGCGTGGCCATGGGTAAAAACCACCGCGTGAATCAGGTCTACTTTATTGGCAACCGCCTGCAGGCGCAGTTCAGGGGTAGTATCCACCAGGATGGATTTGTTGTTATAGGAAACAAGAATGCTGCACCGCGTGCGCTGATCACGTTTATCGGAGCTGCTGCATACCGGACAGTGGCAGCCGATCATGGGAACGCCGGCGGACGTGCCGGAGCCTAGGACGATAATTCGTAATGCGGGCGTTTCCTTCATGAACGTAAATTAAGCGGGTTCAATTTTTGAAGCAAGTTGGAAACTTGTGCCGATAATTTTCACATCGCCACCGGAATGGGCGCGTAACCTGGTGCCATGCGCAGGAAGTCGCGCCATTTTGGCCTTTTTTCCAGGCCGTTGCCCCGGAAAGAAAACCCGAAGGCACCGTTAATTTTCAAGGAGCGGCATTTAATGAGTCTAGCGCCTTTTGAGATTATGAACTTTCTGATTGTGGAAGAAGATGTCGGGCATTTAATGACACTCGTGGAAGCATTCACGGAATCGCGGATTTATAACAAACTCGTCGGCTTGCCCACGGGTAAAGCGGCCTTGGATTATCTGGGTTCCGGGACACAGCATTGCGGGAAAATCGCCGCCGACGCCTTGATTTTCAGTGACACCATGACGGATATGCCGTGGCCGGAATTGGTGCGGGAAGTCAGGGGCACGCCGCAGTTTGAAAATTTGCGGCTCGTGCTGATGACCCATCAAAGCGTTAAGGACGTGATTGCCGGTGATATGGGGACGGCCGTTGATTTGATTTTGCCCCGTGAAATTCGCGCGCATGAGTTATTGGCCAGTTTGTATAAAATTCCGGGTTTCTGGTGCAGCTTCGTGCGGCCAAACCCCAGTCAAAGTGCCAAACCGCCCGTGCGCAGTTTTACGCCGCTGGAAAGCCCCGTTGTCCCGGCGTCGGCGTAAAGGCACTGGAATTCCGGCACACGGTGTGCGATTCAGAATGGATGGTCGAAAAAGACCGCGGCTTTCGCGGTAAAAACTGGGCGGGCCCTGGTCCCATGGGCCAGGTGACCGAGGGGGTTTTCTTGTCCCGGCGACATCCACGCATTTGCCCAAGCCTTGTTTGCTCTACTGCTTACCTGTTGGACTTTCTCCGCGCTAATCGGGCCGCAGCCCGATTTCAGCGCAGCCCGCAGTTCTTTCCCGTTATGGGACCATCGCAAATTTATACGACATACATTTAGAATTGTTCTTGACCCTTCGCGAAATTGGATGTACGCTACTTCTATCATTTATTGTCCACAATTTATGAAGGGAGTTAGCCATGCCTGCGAGAGCTTCTGTCCGGGGGACTGTATTAACGTCCTGCGCCGCGGCGTGCCTGATGGCATTGCCTGTGGCGGCCTCCACATATACTGCTACTTGGGTCGGCGGAAGTGGTGGTTGGAGTAACCCGGCAAATTGGAGCTATGCTCCAGGTACGCCCCTTCCGGCCACATTTCCCGATGACGGCAATGATGGCTCTGATTACGAAGTCCTGATTACGGCAGCGCCGACCGCTGTACTAGATGTATCAACGTCGATAGGTGCTTTATTTATCGGCCAAAATGGAACACTGTCCATCTCCTCGGGCGGATCGCCGGTATTGAATGTCGGCCCGGCTGCATTCACAAATAGCGGAACCATCAACATCGTTGGCAACTCCAGCCTGACAACGGGAGGAACGATCAATCAAAATGATGGAAGGATTAACATCGGCAGTAGCGCGGCCGCTGGTGCCAGCACATTGATCGCCAATGCCGGTCTCACTTTCTCCGGGAACGGCACCGTGTCTCTGGCGGACAGTAATAGCAGCATAAATGGTAACGGTTTTGCGATAACAGCGGACAGCGGCACTGCCATTTCCGGGACTGGCACGCTGAGCGGCATCAGTACCCTGACCAATAGCGGAACCATCAATGCGGATGTAGCCGGCGGCACGCTGGAAATTGACGGCACCACCGTGGTTGGTAGCGGAACGCTCGAAGCCACCAACGGCGGCACGCTGGAGTTGGCTAATACGGCGGTCAGCGGCAGCAGTGTCGGCAACACCAATCAGATATTCCTCGATGGCAGCAGCGGCCTGGTGCTCAGCGGGGCCACGCTGAACGGAGTTTATCTAAACGCCAATGTTGGCAGCGTGATTACCGTGGCCGCCGGAGCGGCCAGCCTGATTAACAATTCCAGCAACGGGATTTTCAACATGAACGGCACGTTGAACATTGCCGATGCCGCGACGTTGAATGTCGAAGGGAGCATAGGCAGCGGTTCCGGTGTGATCAACGTTGGTGACGGCAGCAGCCCGGCAACGCTGGGGCTGGCAGGTGTAACAAATTTGGGCATCCAAACGGTACTCAACGGGGCCAGTGTCATTCAGGGCAACGGTTATGCGCTGACGGCCGAGGGCCCCATTTCCGGGACTGGCACGCTGAGCGGCATCAGTACCCTGACCAATAATGGAACCATCAATGCGGACGTAGCCGGCGGTACGCTGGAAATTGACGGCACCACCGTGGTTGGTAGCGGAACGCTCGAAGCCACCAACGGCGGCACGCTGGAGTTGGCTAATACGGCGGTCAGCGGCAGCAGTGTCG
>JAKATV010000478.1 GCA_021818565.1 Planctomycetota bacterium | reverse complement strand
GCCGTAAGGTTCACCATACCACTCGGCACGGAAAAAAACTCTTTTGCATTTTTGATGACGGCCAGGTATTGCTGATTCATCTGGGAATGAGCGGTCGCATTGACTGCTGCGAACGTGCAACGCCGCTTGCGCCGCATACGCATTTTTCCATGCTTCTGGCCACGGGCTTGGAATTTCGAATGCGCGACCCGCGGCGCTTCGGCGGCCTGTGGCACTATCCTCACTGGGCAGCTGCGGAAAAGGCCGAAATTACCGGAAAAATGGGCGTGGATGCCTTGGCTATTACCGCAGGGCATTTTGCGCCGTGGCGTACCATGCGCAGTCGCCTGAAAGCCCATCTGCTCTCTCAACGGACTGTCGCGGGCTTGGGAAATATATATGTTGATGAGTCACTTTGGCTGGCGCAGCTCCATCCGCTGCAGGTGCTATGCAAAATCAGATCCCGGCATCATGCGATCCTTGCGGATGCCATCCATGCAGTATTAAACAAATCCATCAGCATGGGAGGCACAACCTTGCGTGATTATCGCAACGTCGCCCAACAGCGCGGCCGTTTTGCCCGGAGCCTGTGCGTCTACGGCCGCGCAGGCATGCCATGTCTGCGCTGCGGAGTGAAACTGATGTCCAAAGTCATTGGTGGCCGCACCACGGTCTATTGCGCGCGATGCCAGAAAATAATCCGATAAGCCCGACCAATTACTGGACGCCGGGAAAGGGGGGATGGAACGCACCGGCCCTCCGCCAGCCCTCACATTGTCATACCAAAAAAAAATGAAACCAATTCCAGCCTTTGTGCTACTAAACCTTCGGAACGCAGGCCGCCCGTGTATGGGATCATGAAAGGAGCCATATCATGGAACTTACAACACCTCGGACACGACGCACGTTTTTACAGGCAATGGGAATGGCTGCGGCTCTGGCCGAAACAGCATCAAACGCCCGCGCGTTTGTTGACCCCGATGTTACGCTTACGGACAAAAGCATTTTTCAAATGACGATCCGCGGAGGTTACCGCTATATCACATGCAACGACATTCCCAATCATCCGGTTGGAAAGTTTCCTGACCGAGGGTGCCCCAATACAATCCAACCGCAAAATTTTCATTTCCGCATGCCGCTAAGTCCTCGCGAAAATCATTTCCTCAAACCCCTGGTGAACAGAATTATTTTTGGCGTCGGTCTTGACGGCGTACCATTTGATCCGGGTACAGCCGCCTTCTGGAATAACCAGCGCGGTTCCATCTGGAATTATTGTCTGTTGACCGGTCATCTTCGGTTAGGATTGGATCAAAGCCACGCCCATGTGCAGGGGGACGGCACGTATCACTACCACGGTGTACCCACCGATCTGATTCGGCAGCGCCGCGGTTGGGGAAAAGTCTGTCTGATTGGCTTTGCTGCCGATGGATTTCCAATGTACGGGCCGTGGGGGTACAAAAATCCACACGATAGCTCCAGCGGGATCAAGCTGCTGAAATCCAGTTATCAACTCAAAACCGGCAATCGTCCCAATCCGCCGAGCGGACCCGGCGGTAAGTACGACGGCACCTTCGAGGGAGACTTCCATTATGTCCCGGGCCTGGGCGATCTGGATCAGGCCAATGGCCGGTATGGGATTACACCGGAATACCCGCACGGCACATTTTATTATGTTGTCACCTACAATTTCCCGCAGATATCCCGCTTCTTCCGCGGCACGCCCGACCACAGCTTCTACAAACAGCCGCCCCGACGATTACGGCGAGGGCGGTATCAAAGAGGTCAAGGCCCACGCCAATTCGGCCCCCCAGGTTTTGGCCCACCTCCAGGCTTTGGCTTCGGCCCACCGCGCAACCCATGAGAACGATCCGGGTTCCAGATTTAGTCCATCAGGCCGTTCACGTTCATACCGGTTGTGCCTCGGAAAGCACTGTGGTTCGGAGCTTTGGCGGCAAAGCGCCCGGTGTCAATAAATCAACATAGGAGCCCGGCAGCGGCTCCTTTTAACAACCATTAGGGCCGAGCCAACTCGGTCTATCCGTCTAGTGCTCTGTCACGCCTAAATATTAGGATTGATTGGCCGCAAAGGCCCCAGATGCAAGAAGCAGCGGCGAAAACCGGGTCCGTAGACCCCTTGAGCTGCTGCGACGCCGCAGATGGGGCGTTTGCGGCCAACCCCGCGGGGCGGGGGCCAGGGGGCCGTGGGCTTTGTCGCTCGTCGTCAATGTATGTTCCCATACACAATCCTCCTCGCTTCGCGCCCACAGCCCCCTGGCCCTCCGTCAATCCTAATATTTAGGCGTGACAGAGCACTAGAATGGTTCACTTCGGCGGTGCTGGGAAAATGGTCATTTTCGTTGCGGCCGGCGCGTAGAAGCGTTACCTGACTTGGCTAAAAAAAAATAAGTTTTTCATTTTCTCGAACCCGGTGAAACATCCACCGAGCCTCGGCAATCAGGCCGTTTCAGACAATTTGTCGCGGACAGATTGTCCGGTTGCGGCACCGTGGCTGTTGGGAAGGTACCATACCCCAAGATTATAGCGAATTATTTGTCGGGCATGGGGATTGCTACTTTCTTTAGGAAGTGGGGTGTTCTCATTGCGTACATCGCCTCCGGCGTGTGAATAAAGAGGAATATAATGAGAATTATATCTACATTGCTTATTTTGCTGATCATTGGTCTGGTCGTCGTGGGCTTCTATCGGGGATGGTTCCGCGTATCCGGGGGGGACAGCGCCAATCATTCACATGTCACGATGAGTGTCGACCAGGCAAAAATACGCGCCGATAAAAACAAGATGGTCAACGACATACGCGACAGGACATCGACACCTTCATCCTCGGCTCCCCTACGTTCCCAAACAACCAGCCCGACCATGACGCCGGGCGACGCCTCAACAAATAAATAGGGGTGCTGACAGCGCTGGGCCAACCGTCAGATTGTCATCCGGTGCTCCTGGCCCAGTGCGTTATTGAACGCCGTGGCGGCTATGAAAATATCCTGGAAGTGAATGGTTTTACAATGCGGCTCGCATTTTTGTGTATCGCAGCAATGTCAATGGTGTCGTTATCCGGCTGCGGCAAGGGAAGCTCTTCCGCGCAGTCGACAGTTGGTTCGGCCGATGTTCCCGCAACCACGCACGGTGCCGTGCCGATTCCGCCCGTGGGCAATGCGGTACGCGGCAAAAAACTCTTTGCGGAAAATTGCGCGATGTGTCATGGCAATCATGGCCAGGGCGTAACACTCGTGGGACAAGATTTGCAAACCAGCAAATTTGTTTTTTCCCGGCCGGCGGCGAAAGTCGTGGCATTTATCAAGCACGGCAGGTCCGTCACCAATCCCCTCAATCGTCGCCACATCGCCATGCCGCCCTTCGGCGGCAATGCCAATCTGACAAATCAAGATTTATATGACATCATGGCGTATTTGCGGAAACTGCAATAGTTGCAAGCGCGTGGGTATTGATAATGACCTCTTCCGGGGCGGCGGGCGCGGGTGATGACGTTCCACATCCGCAGTGCCAAGGGCGGGAAGGAAAGCATTTATGCCCGCTTTTGTTCATTCCGTCTGACCACACCGCATAAATGGCCGCCAGGGGCGTCGAGAACCGGAAGTTCTCCCATTGGTTCACAATCCAGTTGGCGCTGCACCTGGGCCTGCATCATTTCCGGAAGCAGGCAACTTGCGGGTGTCACAACATCGGCCGCCGCACCGATATCCAGGACGCGGGCCAATGGGCGGCAAGCAACCACGTCCGACATGAGAATGCGACCGACAAAAACGCCTTTCTCGTCCACTAGGTATAGAATTTTCGGTACGTGTTGGGAATCCAGGAACCGCCGCAAAATCGTTCGGTAACCGGTAGATATCGAAATAACCTCAATATTTGAACGGAGGATCGCTGGATATGAAATATCCAACGAACCACGAACAACGTTCTTTGCGAATTTCAAGTTGCTCAAGTTAGGAGGGCAAGGTGCTCAAGTTGAGCATGTGGATGGGAGCGTTGATTTCAGCGGGTTTGGTTCAAGTTGCTCAAGATGTTTTTGGCCCCCACGGGGGGGGCGGCATTCAGGAGCTGGAAGTTAGGAGTTAGAAGACTTTTTGGGCGCGGAGCGGGGGCCTCGAAATTTTTCCGGGTATGGGGTGATCCTCATGGCTGGGGCGGAGCCAATGATGCGGGCATGTTATTTAATTGTCAAAGAACAGGGTTCAGCGGGGCTGAACAGTTCGTCGGGAAGGCTATAGGGTTTCAGAAGCAGGGATAAAGTGCAACAGCGCTAAAAAAAGTTAAGGATTTGGCCCCGGGAGACCTGGCAGAATCTGTCGCAGGCCCCGGACCGACCGCACTATGCCCGCCATCGGAACTCCGGTGCATTCAGGATAGACGGCCGTTATAATCCGTGGTGTCACTTAGGGGAATGAGCGATGGCGAATGCGACCGGCCTACGAGAATGGGACAGGGAATTTGAAGCGGACATCAGGCCCGGCCACGTGCGCGGGGAATACCTTACGCAGCGGTTTTTCAGAATTATGATCAACGGTTAGCCCCCACGTGCGTGGGGAATACATGTACAGGCTACAACCGAACTTCACTGCCCCCGGTTCACCCCCACGTGCGTGGGGAATACGCCAGCACGAAGACGATCGCGACCTTCCGCGCCGGTTCACCCCCACGTGCGTGGGGAATACATTCTATCGATAACTACCAACCTTTCGGCTATCGGTTCA
>JAKATV010000309.1 GCA_021818565.1 Planctomycetota bacterium | reverse complement strand
GGGCGGACATGGTGGAGAATGCATCAATATATGTGGACATGTAGTCATATATATTATACGGCATTTCGATGGCGCATATCCGGGGACTTCGGAGTCGGCCTGTTTTGAATACCACGGAACAATCAGAAATACGCCCCAAGGCCGTGCGCGTGCCGCTGGATCGCTCCAAACAGGCGGCGGAATATTTGAGATCCGCCAGCGGCGGAGTTATGAGTACGCTGGCGCATTTCTGGGAACGCTTATCCTTAACCCCCCCGCTGGCGCGCGATGACCTGCATCTGGTCGTGGTAACTAAAAAACCCAGCGCACCGGCTGGCATAAGTTTCACAAGTGCTTGCGGCGCAATGCTTTATGTTCCAAAGGCCCACCGGGCAGAAGTGCTCGCATCCACCCAGGAGACCGCCGAGGCCTTATGCGACTATCTGCAAACTTGGTGGGACAGTAATCCCGTACAAAAGACTGCGGCCGTTAGTGCGGAAACACCAATCCCCCCCCTGCCCATTAATTATCTGACCGGTTTGGCTGCCGGTGTAACGGCAATGACGCCCCGGCTGCTTAGCATGTTGAACCGCAAGGCTCCGGCCAGAAAGACCGTGAACATTATGATGACGTTGCCGCCTGATCAGCCCGCGCCACTGTGCCCCAAAGTTCGCCTGGCGCGCGACGGGGATGAGCCGGCATTGAATCGCTGGCGGAAATTATATAATCAGGAGCGCGGAATCTTGTTTGATGCCGACATTAGCGCTTGGATCGATTCACGGAAGATTTGCGTCTACGAACACAATGGCGAAATTGTCTCGATTGCGAAATTTGACTTAGCGCTGACTACAACTATTGAGATCGGCGGCGTATTTACATTTCCTGAATATCGCAAGCAAGGCTTCGGAGGAGAGCTGGTGTACGACATGGCTGCCCGAATTCGACAGATGGGAAAGACACCCATTTTGCAGGTAGACGCCGAAAATGATCCAGCCTTAATGTTATATCAAAAAATGAATTGGATGGAACTAGGCCATCTCGCTAGAGTCTGGTTAAATTCCGCAGCATAAATTAAAGATTGCGTGAGGCAATGTTCTACGTGGAACATTAACCATTGGTCTGCGGCGAGCGATCCCAAAAATACTCTCATCCGCTTGACGTAATGGTTGCGATGTCCGACAATGTTCCACGTAGAACATTGATGGCAAATATACGGAGATTCTCCCATGGCAGCCCAAGCACGACTCGGTAGGGGGCTAAACGCACTTATTACGCAGCGAGCAAAACCACCTGTATCTGACGACCACACAAACACCACCCATGGTAGTGTTCAAGCGGATAATCCACAACATTCATCACATTTAGCTGACCAATACATTCGCATTTCCGAAATTTCGATTGATCAGATTGATGATAACCCAGCCCAGCCCCGGAAAAATATGGATCGTGCCGCCCTTTCCGAGCTGGCTCAATCGATTCGCACGCACGGAATTTTACAGCCGGTTTTACTCAAACAGGTCGGGCAACGCTACCAACTTGTCGCAGGACACCGCCGGACCGCAGCCGCTAAGCTCGCTGGATTGCTCACAGTGCCCGCCATTATCCGCACTGATGCAACACCGGAGCAGCAAATTGAATGGGCGCTTATCGAAAATATCCAGCGGCAAGACCTTAACGCCATCGAAAGAGCCAAAGCCTATAGTGCCTATATTGAGCGGTTTTCAATGACCCATTCGCAAGCGGCCGAACGCCTCGGCGAAGACCGCACGACCATCACCAATTTTCTGCGCCTGCTGGAGTTGCCGGGGGACATCCAAGAGTTGCTCATCTCCGGAGCGCTGGCAACCGGTCACGCCAAAGTACTTGCCGGAATTGATAATGCCGATCGCCAGACGGCCCTGGCCACCTTGACCGCCCAGCAGGGTTTAAGCGTACGCCGACTGGAAGCCCTGGCCCGCGAAAGTGGGGCGGCAACACCCCGCGTTACCAAACCTGGCTCCGTTCGCACGCCCAATGTGCTGGATATGGAACAACGCATCTCCCGGCAACTGGGCACCAAACTGCGCATTATTCCCAGCCGCAAAAAAGGGGCGGGTAAGGTTGTGATCCAATATTTTTCTGTGGACGACTTTGACCGTATTTTCGGGCAGTTTACCGCCAATTCAATATAACGCATGTATATGTGTATATCTTATGACCGACACCATCACCATTCTTGATTTTCTCCGGCAAACCTATCCCCAGGCCAAAACCACAACCTTACGCCAAATGGTCCAGGACGCCCGCGTGATGCTCCACGGCAAACCCGTGCGATCCCTCAAACAGCCTGTTCCCGCCGGGACCGTGCCGGAGATCCGCGATAATGCGGTCAATACCGCGGCGGCATCGCCGCGCCTCGATGACGCGGTACAAACGATCTACGCCGATGCCGATGTTCTGGTGGTGGTTAAACCCGCCGGGCTGCTCACCGCGACCCATGCCCAAGAGAAACGCCCCACGTTGCTGGCGGGTGTCAATCGCGTGCTAAGCAGAGATAACCAGAAACTTAAAATCCACCTGGTCCATCGCCTGGATAAGGATGCTTCAGGCTTGCTGGTACTGGCCCGATCGGTGCGGGCGCTGGCCGATTTAAAGCGGCAATTCCGAACCCATAGTATCACACGAGAGTATGAACTGGTGGTACATGGAACGCCCAAAGCCCCGGCGGGGCGGCTGGAGCACCGCCTGCTTGAAACGGAATCCGGAATGGTGCGTGTTTGTCCGCCGAATCCTGTCATTGCCGGAGCTAGCGCCGGCAAACCAGCGATTCTCGATTACCAGCTCTTATGTTCCAACCGCGCTTTTAGCCTGATTCGTTGTCGGTTGCATACGGGCCGCAAGCATCAGATTCGCGTGCAGTTCGCGGCTATTGGCCATCCGGTGGTAGGAGATGTATTCTATGGTACCTCCGCCGCGCGGCGGGGGGGCGAAAGCAGATTGTGCCTTCATGCGGTGCATGTGCAGTTGAAACATCCACGCACGGGAAAAATGCTGGATTTTCGATCATCGCTGCCCGAAAGCATCATGCGATGGATGCAAACGGCATCTGAACGGAAAACCAAAAAGCAACAATAAGAATCATTTTATTTTGCACACTTTTCAGGAGCGATCTATGGCGTTAGCAAAACAGGTGACGAAGGTTTTGGGGGCGGTGCTGTTGGGCTTGCTGCTGTCGCACAATGTTCTGGAAGCCGCGCCGCGCATTATTCCCATCTGGCCGCAATTGAATATTCCCATAAGCCAAAGACAGCCGAAGATAAACCGCATCGGCGTACTTTTAGCGCCGGTGCGCTGGCCCGAATTGACGTGCTATCCGGCACCTGCGAATAACAATAGCGGCACGGCGGTCGTCATTTGCCCCGGTGGCGGCTACGTCAGTGAGTGGGTTCCGCCTGAAGGTGTTGCGCCGGCAAAATGGTTTAACCATATCGGTGTAAATTGTTATATTTTGCGATATCGCCTGCCGGATGGAAAACTTCCGCCCAGCGGCGTGCCTTGGCCGTTGCAGGATGTGCGCAGAGCGGTGCAAATTGTCCGTGCTCATGCCAAACAATGGCATATTAATCCGCATCATGTGGGCGTCATGGGATTTTCAGCCGGCGGCTCGGTCGCTTCTTTAGCCGGTGTGCACTGGTTACCTGGAAATCCAAATGCCACCAATCCACTGGACCGCTTCAGCACGCGCCCGAATTTTCTGGTGCTGTGTTATCCGGTCATTTCCATGATGCCGGGAATTACGCATCCCGGATCGCACAATGCACTTTTAGGGCTGCATCCGCCGCTGGATGTTGAGCAATATTTTTCCAGCGAATTAAATGTTACCGCTCTGACCCCGCCGGCATTTATCTGCTTCGCCCACGATGACCCCCTGGTTCCCACCGCCAATAGCATTCGCTTTTACAAAGCTTTGAGAAGAAATGGCATTCCCGCGGAATTGCGCATGTTCCAGCGCGGTGGACACGGTTTCGGCCTAGGCCGACCCGGTACAGGAACCGTCAAATGGCCAAAGGAATGCGAACGCTGGCTGCGGAAATTGCATTTTCTGCCCGCGCCAAAACGCTGAAAGACACACAATCGCGTTACGACAGGGGAGAAAAGACACTGCTTTTTTGCGCTTAAGAGGAAAGCCTGAATGATTAAGAAACTCACAACAACGCTGGCGGTTTTCTTGCTTACTGGGTCCACGATGGCGGCAACACCGCGGGTTATACCCGTCTGGCCACACTTAAAGGTTCCGGTAGCACAACGCAATGATAAAATCGTGAAACGCCATTCCATTGGTTACGTGGCAAACGGCCCGATTCTCTGGCCAACGCTGACACTTTTTCCCGCCCCTGAAAAACGTGCCAATGGCTGCGCCATTGTAATATGCCCCGGCGGAGCATACTGGATTGAGGCCATGTCGCTGGAGGGTTATCGCGTGGCACGATGGTTTAATAAGGTGGGGGTAAGCTGCTATGTGCTCAAATATCGCCTGCCGGGCGGCCGGATTCCGCCCAGCGGCGTGCCCTGGCCATTGCAGGATGTGCGCCGGGCGGTACAGATTGTGCGGGCACACGCCAAAAAATGGCATATTAATCCGCATCGCGTTGGCGTGATGGGGTTTTCGGCAGGGGGGTCCGTCGCTTCGCTGGCCGGTGTGCATTGGTTGCCGGGAAATCCAGATGCCGGGAATCCGCTTGACCGCTTCAGCACCCGCCCG
>JAKATV010000366.1 GCA_021818565.1 Planctomycetota bacterium | reverse complement strand
AATCGAACGTTACTGAAAATACCCCCGGAGGATCGAGAACTTCTCCGCAGCGCGATTTACAAGCGGATACACCTTGACGAGGGCTGGCAATTGGCGGGGTACCGCCGGGCACACCTGTCTGGAATCCAATTGCGCGAGGGATTTTATGACGCCCTGCGAATTACCAATCAGGTACTAAGCAGCTCCACATCCGTATCCACATTGCTCCATGCGGCGGTTCATACGCTGGAAAAGCGGCTCCAATTGCCCCTGGTGTGGGTGGGAACAGTTGATTCGCACACACACTGGCTGCGTATCCGCGCGGCGGCGGGCCCGGTGGCGGCTTATGCTCGAAAGTTGCGCATATACAGTTTGCCCACGCGGGCGGAGGGACACGGACCTGGCGGCGTTGCCCTGGCGACAGGCCAGGTAGTGGTCTGTGATTGGAGCAATCCGGATCCTTCTTTCAGTCCCTGGGTTGCGCGCATTCGGCACTTTGGTATTACCGGTTCGATCTCCGCGCCGTTCCAAACCCACGACGGACTTCGCGGCTTATTAAGTATTTATCGCACTCAAGCCGCTCCCTTTCCGTTTGGAGCCGAAGAATTGCTCCCCCGCTTGGCTGCGGATATTGGCGCAGCGCTCACGCGGATTCAAACCGATCGCGCTTTAAAACGGTTACAGCGGTGCCAACAGGCCCTGGAGAAGGTCAATCAAATGTTGCTTAGCGCGCCGGCTCCGGAAGAGATATACAAACTGCTTTCGGAAATCATTATGCAATCCACGGACGCGGTTTTGGCGTATGTGAGCGTCATTGACGCGCAACATACGTTGGCGCGTATTGTTAGCAGCGGTTCAGATAAGAGCTGCCATTTGCCGGCAACGGTCAGTATTGATCCAACAAAACCCGAGGGATGGGGTGTTACCGGACAGGTCTACAGACTCAACGCGTGTGTCACCATCGCCGATGCCCGACATGATCCGCATCTGACGCCTTGGATAGATAATGTCAGAAAATATCGGCAAGGCGGATTTGGGGGTTTTCCAATTCCGGGCCTGGACGGCCGACCGGAAGCTGTACTGGTGGTGATAGCGCGGCAGGGCAGTTTTTTTACACCGGATATAAAGAAACTCCTGACGCAATTGGCAAATAACGCCGGCGTGGCGCTGCGGTCCCACCGCCAGCGAAACCGTTTGGAACACTTGTCGATCCATGATCCGCTTACCGGGCTGCCCAACCGGGCCTACTTTGAACAAACAACCAACGCCGCGCTGGGACGGGTGGACCGGACCGGGAATTTTCTGGCAATCGGCATGATGGACTTGGATAATTTCAAGGAAGTTAATGATACCCTCGGCCATGCGGCCGGCGACGACCTGTTGAAAACCGTGGCGGCGCGAATCGTCGCGACCCTGAGATCGGGAGATGCCGCGGCCCGGCTCGGCGGCGACGAGTTCAGTCTTCTCTTAAATCTTAAAGCGCCGGACAACCTTACGGAAGCGGCTAACCGGTTGCTTGAGGCCGTGCAGCAACCCATAGACTGGAATGGAGAGAATATCTCGGTCGCAGCGCGGTTGGGGTTCACCGTTTACCCATTGGACAAGGCCGACCGCGCCAGCTTATTGCGCCATGCGGACGCGGCACTGTATAACGCCAAGGAAGGGCCGCATTCAATAGAAATTTTTGAATCCGCGCTGGCGGAACGAATTGAAAACCGCTTTCGCATTCGTCAGAACTTTCCAGCCGCACTGGCGGCGGGGCGCATTGAATTTTTTCTTGAGCCGCAGGCCGACATGCGCACCGGCAAGTTGGAGGGAGTAGAACTCCTGGCCCGCTGGCGCGAAGGTGACACCTGGATATCACCTGGAGAATTCATTTCTGTTGTCGAAGGAGATCCGGACTTAATGCGGGCGCTGGATCGGTCGGCGATTTCCGCGGCTTTGATGTTACGGCAAAAATTCTTGAACGCCGACATGGACATTAAGCTTAGTGTCAATGTGGGAGCTATGCATCTGCTGCGACCCGATTTTCTCGAAGATCTGGATACATTGATCGGCGATTTGAAAGATCGATCGTTCCTGCGGCTGGAGGTGACCGAAAGCCTGGCATTGCGGAATCTTCCGTTGGCCGCGCGGCATCTTGCGGGCATAAAATCACGCGGGATGTCCACCAGTCTGGACGATTTTGGCACCGGTTATACCTCGCTGCTTTATGCCGCTTCCCTTCCCGTGCAGGAATTAAAGCTGGGCCAGGAATTTATTCGCGGGTTGCTCCATGATCCGTCGCATCTCGCGGTGGCCATCTCGATGATGCAGTTCGCCACGCTATGCCAGGTGTCGCCGATTGCCGAGGGGGTGGAAACCAGGCAGGAACTGGCCACATGGCTGCGTTTGGGGGGCCAGCGAATTCAAGGGCACTTACTGGGCAAACCTATGCCGCAGAACGACTTCATACATTGGGCTTCCAGTCTGAAGCTGACCGCCGCAATCTGGCCACCGGTTTATCCCGCGGAAGATTTGCCACTGCTGGCATTTCAGGTAGCCCGCGCCCAACAACTCCGGCTTATGCGGAAAAATGATGGTGAAGATTTAGGCCGCTGGACGGTACTACCTATGGCGGAGTGTTTGCTGACCAAATGGTTTGACCTCCGGCGCGGGCGTTATGGAGAACTCGCGGAATTTAAAATTGCTGCTAACCGACACCAATGGATGCATCAGCGCTACGATCATCATTTGGAACGGGTAGGAGTGGATGATATGGAACAATGGACACAGGCGCTTACGGATTTGGTCGGAGCCATTGACCGGGATTTACTTAAGAATAGTGGTTCCATAAGCTATAATAATCGTGACGACGCGTAAGTTTATTGGCGCGAAGAATTGGAGAAAATAGTATGGCTGATTCACTGCCCGGTTCCACACGGTTTCACGGCGGCTCCACATCCGCCGCACCAAAGATCACGATTAACCCGGAATGGGAGGTGCATCCATTGGATGTACATCAAATGAAAAATTCCGGAACCGAGATATTCATACTGGATGTGCGACAACAGAAAGAATGGGATATGGCACGCATTGACGGCGCTTTACTGATCCCATTGGATCAGTTGCCGGCACGATTCTCCGAACTGGAAAGCCTGCGCGATAAGCACATGGTGGTGCATTGCCATCACGGGGCAAGGTCCTTGCGGGCTGCAGCCTGGTTGCGGCAGGCCGGCTTCGCGCGGGTTAAGTCTATGGCCGGGGGCATTGAAGCGTGGAGCTTACTGGTGGATCAGACGGTTCGTCGGTATTAACCCAGCCACCCGCCCATTGTTGGTGGGTCGGCTAAAAATATGGCCCTGCATGGGAGGAAGTTGAGTGCCGCAAGCGCGCCGGCACATTGCGTGCTGCAAGTCGCTTTGCCGTGGGCGTATTTTGGCCTATACTCCTTGATTCCGGAAGAGCTTTTTACCGACTTCCGGATTGGTATTGGTAGTTGTTGAATTGGAATGGGATTTTCTAACATGATTAAAATTCTCGTAGCAGACAAAATCGCCGAAGAGGGCCTGGAACTGTTAAAGGCGCAACCGGATGTGGAGTTGACCAATAAACCCAAGTGGAATCCCGGAGAAATGGCGGCGGAAATCGGCAAGCACGATGGAGCCATTATCCGTAGCGGCGTGAAAATTAAAGCGGCCGAGCTGGAAAATCCCGGTCGGCTCAAAGCCATCGCCCGGGCCGGAGTTGGCGTTGATAATGTGGACGTCACAGCCGCTACCAAAGCGGGCGTATTGGTAATGAATACGCCGGACGCCAATACCATTACCACGGCGGAACATGCCATAGGGCTGATGATGGCCCTGTCGCGGAAGCTGGCCCCGGCGGATGCCCACGTTCGGGCGGGATTGTGGGAACGCAACAAATATATGGGCACGCAGTTGGCGGGCAAAACACTGGGCATTATTGGTTTTGGCCGCATTGGCCGCGCGGTGGCCAAGCGGGCGTTGGGTCTGGAAATGAAAGTTGTGGCGTTTGATCCATTTTTCTTCGCCAATAACGCACTGGATGGCCAAGTCTCCATGACCCATGATCTTGAATCCCTGTTGCCGCAGTGTGATTACGTCACTGTGCATGTACCGGGGGATAAAACCAAAGGACTTATTGACGCCTCCAAAATCGCTCTGTGCAAAAAGGGCGTGCGGTTTATCAATTGTGCCCGCGGTGGCGTGATCAGTGAGAAAGACTTGGCGGAGGCCATTGCCTCCGGGCATGTGGCCGGGGCTGCATTGGATGTGTTTGAAACCGAACCGCCGGCCAAGGATTCGCCTCTGTTTGCCCTGGGAGATAAAGTGCTGCTGACCCCGCATTTAGGTGCCAGTACCAATGAAGCCCAAACGGCGGTATCCATTGATGCGGTCAATGAAATTCTGTTGTACCTGCGGGGCAAGGGCATTGAAGGTGCGGTGAATGCCGGCGGCATTGAGATGAATCTTTCAGCGCCGGAGAAGGCGTATGCTGATCTGGCCCAACGTATGGGCATTATTCTGGGGGCGATTGCGGAAAAGGGCTTCAACTCCATTACGTTGCGCACCAACGGCGAATTGCCCAAACGCATTGCCGCCACCTTGCAGCGTCTGGCCGTCATTGAATTACTAAAGGGCCATGTTGACCAGACTCCCAATGTCGTCAACGTGCTGCACCTGGCGGAGCAGCGCGGCATAAGCATCCGGCAGGAGACTATGGGGCAGGCGATGCAACGCACGCTTCAGCACAGCATTGAACTGGAAATCACGGAAGGTGATAAGCGGCATTCCACGATTGGAACCGTATTTGCGGATAATTTGCCGCGCGTGCTGGCGATCAAGGGCTACTGGATGGATATGGTGCCGGAAGGCGCTATGGCCCTGATTGTCAACAAAGACCGTCCGGGTGTCATTGGGTTTGTGGGCAACACCTTCGGACAGCAGAAAATCAACATTGCCGATATGACCATCAGCCGCAAGGGAGATAAAGCCCTGATGTTGCTGAAGCTCGATGCGTCGCCGACGGCGGAGTGCCTGACGGCGTTGCAGAAAGATTCGGGGATTGAAGTGGTCAAGACGTTTGTCCTGCCGGCGTTGCCGCCGGCGGGGGCGTGATGCAGGAAGCTGGGTTATGGCAAAACACATCGCGGCTAAATTGCGGAAGTTGTCCCGGTTTCAATGGGATGATCAGAATTTTGCCGCAATTTTTAGTGCCCTTGGCGAACCCACGCGTGTGCGTATCATGGAAATTCTCCCGCGTGAGGCTATTTGTGAAGATATGTACAACGTCATTGAGTTAGCCCAGGAACTGGGGCTGACCCAGCCCACGGTCTCGCACCATTTAAAGCTGCTGCGAACCGCCGGTCTGGTAAAATGCCGCCGGCAGTGCAATAGCGTTTATTTTTACGTGAACCAGTCGGCGGTGCGCGCCTGGCTGGATGAGGTAGGCAAGCGTTTTGGCTGTGGGAGCGGCGATGACGCTTAGATGGCGGGTACGCTGAAGTGTACGTGCTCAAGCGTTCAGGGCATCAGGCAACAGGGGTCATGAAATGGTTGGCGCAGACTTGGGAATCGGCAAATCGGATGCGGTGACGGGCAGTGCCCATAAACCGGGAGTCAACACGGTGATGAATCTCGCTTCAGCATGGTCCCTTCAAGATGCCGCTGATACCTATGGCATCAATAACTGGGGCAAGGGATATTTTTCCATTAATCCCCAGGGGAATGTCGCCGTACACCCGGAAAAAAATCCGCAACGCTCCATTGATCTGAAAAAGCTGGTGGATCAATTGATTATGCGCGATATTCAATTGCCGACTTTGGTGCGCTTCAGCGGCATTCTGCGGCACCGCATGGGCGAAATGAATGATGCGTTTCAAAGCGCTATTCAGGAAAATAATTACAAGGGTAAATACATCGGTGTTTACCCGATTAAGGTCAATCAGCAGCGCCATGTCGTAGAGGAAATTCTGGAAGTTGCCGCGCAGTACGGCTGGGGCCTGGAAGCCGGCAGCAAACCGGAGTTGTTGGTGGTGCTGGCGCTGACCAACGGCAAGGACACGCCCATTATCTGCAACGGATTCAAAGATGATGAGTTTATTGAAACCGTGGTCCTGGCGCAAAAGCTGGGGAAAAAAATTATTCCCGTCATTGAAAAATTCACCGAACTGGAACTGCTGATTAAATATGGTGAAAAGCACGGCGTGCGCCCGCAAATGGGCATGCGCGTAAAACTCGCAACGCGCGGCAGCGGCCGCTGGGAGTCCTCCGGCGGAGCACGCAGCAAATTCGGGCTTTTTGTCGCGGAAATATTGCGGGCCTTGGAATATCTTAAAGAACGCAACATGCAGGACTGTATGAAGCTGCTGCATTTCCATCTCGGCAGCCAGATCACCAATATTCGCACCGTCAAAAATGCCCTCAACGAGGCCGCACGGGTCTACTGTGAACTCGCTCGGGCCGGGGCGGGAATGGAGTATCTGGATGTCGGCGGCGGCCTGGGTGTGGATTACGACGGCAGCCAGACCAATTTTGAATCTTCCACCAATTACACTTTGCGCGAATATGCCGGCGATGTGATCTTCCGAATTCAATCGGTGTGCGATGAATGCGGCGTCAAGCATCCGACGATTATCAGCGAGAGCGGCCGGGCGATGGTCGCCTACCACAGCCTGTTGGTATTTAACGTCCTGGGCGTCAGCGGATTTGACTATTTTGACGTACCGCATGAATTGCCGGCGGGTGAGGATATTCCGCAACCGGTCAAAGACCTTTTTGATTCGTGGAAAGATGTCAACAAAAAGAATTTTCTGGAAATATATCATGATGCCTCGCAGCAGCGCGATGAGGCCCTGAACTTGTTCAATCTCGGTTATTTAAGCCTGGAATTACGCAGTCTCACTGAAAAACTCTATTGGAGCGTGTGCGGCAAAATCTTGAAGGTGCTTAAGGAAATTGAATACGTCGGCGATGATTTTGAAACCTTGGAATCACAGCTTTCTGATACCTATTTCTGCAACTTCTCGTTGTTTCAGTCCATGCCGGATTCCTGGGCCATTAAACAATTGTTCCCCGTGATGCCCATTCACCGTCTGGCGGAAGAACCCACCCGCCGGGGAGTCCTGGCGGATATTACCTGCGACAGCGACGGCAAAATCGACTGTTTTATCGACTTGCGGGACGTTAAAAAGACCTTGGAACTGCATGAATACAACGGCTCGGATTATTTTATCGGGGCATTTCTGGTCGGCGCGTATCAGGAAATTCTCGGCGATTTGCATAATCTGCTGGGGGATACCAATGCCGTGCATGTGGAACTGGCGGAAAACGGCGAGATTCATGTGGATGAATTAGTCCGCGGCGATTCGGTGCGGGAAGTGCTGCAATATGTGCAGTTTAATGCCGATGAACTCATGGCCCGCATGCACAAGGATGTGGAACGGGCCGTGCGGGAAAAAACCATATCCATTGAAGAATCCGCACTGTTGCTGCGCTTCTACGATTCCGGCCTGCAAGGTTATACCTACCTTGAGGAACCCCATGAACGGTAAAGATCCGCGGTGGCTGGGACTTTCTCTTTTCGGCTGGCGCTATTGGCTGCCCATGCTTGTTGCCGGCCTGTTATTAATCGGGATGCTTTATTTTGTCACGCCGGTTCTCTCCGGCTTGATGGCGCTTGTAACGCTGGCATGTATGTTGTTTTTTCGCGATCCGCCCCGTTATATTCCGGATCAACCCGGCCTGATGGTTTCCCCGGCTGACGGCAAAGTTGTTGAAATTACCCGATTGGAACGTCACGAAGCGTTCGGCGGCCCGGCTTTGCGTATTGGCATATTCTTAAGCGTATTGGATGTGCATATTAATAGAAGTCCGTGTGATGGCGTTGTCGCATCTGTACATTTTGAGCCGGGGGAATTTCTTGATGCCCGCAACCTGCAGGCCGGAATACGCAACCAATCTAACACGCTGATACTTAAAGCCTCCGCGGCTCCTGATCATCCGCCGATTGCGGTTGTCCGGCAGATTGTCGGTGCCATCGCCCGACGGATCATCTGCCCCATTACCATCGGAGCACAACTCAAGCGCGGTGAACGCTTCGGCATGATCGCCTTTGGCAGCCGCACCGAATTAATTGTCCCCGATGCCGATACGTGGGAATCACTGGTGCAAACCGGGCAGCAAGTCAAAGGCGGCAGCACGGTGCTGCTGCGGAAACGCTAATTATTGGCGTCCGGCACAAACATGCGAAACAGCGGATCCTGCATGGCTGTTTCAAAGGCTACCGAACCCGAAGCTCCGCCGCCCATGGCGTTGGGCGCATTGTGATACTGCACCTGCGACATCCATTCAACATGGCCGTCCCAGAATCCGAGGTTACCTCCGCCGTTATGCCGAGAGCTTAAATAATCACCGGCGTTATAGCCGATCGGATCCATGACCTCATCATTAAATAATGATTTTTGCGCGGATTCTTCAATAAACACAAGGAATCGCGGGTTGGTAATGGTGGAATCACGGATAGGGTAACTCCACGGCGTCGTGTAGGTTCCGGAACCGCCGCCGGCACCACTGCCGAAGATGGTAGGCAGAACTTTAGATTGTGAATTCAGCAGGGAATTGATGGAATAGCTCCAGAATCCGCCATTGCCAGGCCCATACAATACAGTCCTGCCATCCGGGGCAAGCCGCAGGGCCTGGGCGCTGGTGCGAATGCCGTTATCCACCGGACACATGAAAATGCGGGCAAAACGGTTGTGCAGTGGATTGAGATTTAAGGTTGCCGCTACACTGCCCGCCGGTGCCGAACTTCCATAACCCAGCAGGTTCGGCACCATGGGTGCCTGGGGAACACCGGCCAGATATGGATACAAGGCACCATAATAAAGATTGTAATCTGCTAAGGAGTCCCAGACGCTGGTTTCCTGAGCAGTCGGGTTTGTTGCGCTATTTGCGGGATGAGGAAACAGAATTCCATTAAGTGGGAACGTACTGTCATTGGTTTGCACATATTCCCGCAGGCTGGTAAGAAGCTGCCGAATGTTGCTTTCACACACAATCGCATTGGCATCCGCCCGGGCCTGAGCCAGCGCGGGGAGCAAAAGCGAAATCAACAGGGCAATAATGGAAATAACCACCAGCAATTCGATCAGCGTAAAAGCCCGAATTTTCCGGCTTATCCCAGTTGTCGCGGGACAGCCGGTAGAAGAATCATTTTTCATACGTTACCCCTGTGATAATCTGCGTCAAACACCCTTCGTAATTTCCTGTGACCCATTGCCTTTTTCAGGATCACCTAACCCGGGAAACAACAACCCCTCTAGTTGGCCTAACGCACCAGCAAGCGCGTTGATGCACTTTACCCTAAAGTTTTCTTCTTCGTAATAGTAAAAATGTTATCGGATGTCACGCGGTGGGTACTTCATTATTCAACTGCCGGCCAACCGTCCCTGCACACCCATCACGCAGGTCCGCCAATGGCTGCCGGATGTCTGGAAACAGCGCCAACTCGCGGAAAACAAAAGCATTCTGATTCGGCAGGCCTGATAATCCGGTCCTCATGCCCGCAGATTATCCCCCATCCAAAATCTCCCCGATAGATGTGGTTCGTAGGACAGACACTGATCCCGTGACCATTGTAATCGGTTCCTCCACAATTAGCTGGGCCATTACACGAATTGGATTGATAATTTACAGAATGACGCTGTACATCGCTCCGGCAATGGCGGTATAATCATTGACTGGTTATTCGTCGAGGAAAATGCTATGCCAACCGAACGTGGCACGTTACGGATAAGGGGACTTGCCAAATGGCAAATGGCCAAGGTGGCGGCGCGGGCCAAAGGCAACGGCATGACCCCGGAACGCTACATAAGGCACCTGGTTGAAGAGGATATTGCGATCTCAAAACAAGCGAAAATCACCCGATTCAGCGGCCTCATCGTCAACAAGCATGACGTCGACGAGCGTGAAATTGACCAGCTTGTTGAGCGATCCAAAGCCAAACATCATCTCCACAAATCGCATGTGGAGTGATGGCTTGCCTCTTTCATCGCAGCGCGTCGTTCTGGACACCAATATTCTTGTACGCGGGTTGCTTAATCCGCTCAGCGATTCCGGCCGAATCCTTCGTGCATGCGAGGATCGCCGGGTGCTGGTTCTCGTCAGCCGTGAACTGCTTTCAGAGTACCGTTTTGTGCTACACGACCCGAGCCTTGTTGATTTGTACCCGGCGCTGGATCCTTTTCGGGTGAAGATCGTCCTGGATCGGCTGATGTATGTTGGAGAGCGCGTGCAGACGATTCGAACCCGATTCAATTTTTCGCGTGACAAAAAGGATGAAAAGCTCATTACGCTTGCGATTGCGGGATCGGCCAGTGATCTGGTAACGACCGACCGCGACCTCCTTGATCTCCCGCACAACGGCGGCATCACGGGCCGAAGGTTCCGCCAGCGCCTTGCCAATATTGCGGTGCTCAAACCGGATCAGTTTGTTGCGCGTCATGGTCGGCTATTGGGCATTGTGCGAACCAATTAGAAACAATCGCCTTCGGTGCGCGCACGGCGGAGATTTACCGTCCATCAGAGAGCACGCGAAACCGAAAATCTTTCAACTTTCGGAATAAATCCAGATCATACAAATCTCGGAGCAGTAAATAGCCGACTGGCTGCAGAAGGTGTTTCCCCTTTCGGCGACAGCCGCTCTTTTATCCCAACTGTATCTGCTCTACTGCTCAACTCTCTAAATTCACCTGTTCTATTGGGCCGCAGTCCAATCCATCGCTGCTATTGTCAGTGCCCATTGTTCATTGATTATTGATTCAATGTTTTTTGAACAAGCGCACGGGCCGCTGCCCGGGGCAGGCGCTGCGGCATTTGCCGTTCCAGTCCGTTTATGATTCTTACGGCATGTGATTGGATGTGTATCACCGCGGGTTGCAGACCGGGACATGAGGCGGTTAATGTGATGATGCCGGGTTGCGCGGTGGAGCGGATGGCCACGCGGTTCACGCCGCACTCGGCGATCAGGTGCAGTTTGTCCACCGAATTAACCACGCCGCTGTCATAACCTCCGCGCCAGACCGCGGGACCGGTCAAGCGAAAATTGACCCGTTGATATACGGTCGGACATCGTTGGCCCCGGGCATCCACCACTTGGAAGTCGATAAATGCGACATCGGAACCGTCCGCCTGCAAACCGTTGGGACCGGTGAACACTGTGAGCTTGAGGCGTGCCGGTGCGCCGGCGGTGTGGATGGAATTATGTACCACGACTTTGCCATGGATGATGCCCTGGGCCAGAATTGTGCCGGGAGCGAATGTTACATGGGGGAACGCATATATATATCCGGTATTTCCCCAGTTATCATCCCGATGATGAAAGGTATCGATGAAATTGCAGGGATGGTTCGCCTTTCCAATTAACTTGCCGTTGATGAACAACGCCACGGTCCGGCAATGATTAGCCGCCACGTAAATGGTTTTTACCGTCCCGGCCGGATACGTCCAATGGCCGATGATATGAATGGCCGGATGGGGATCCTGCATGACGCGGTAAACATAGTAGGCCTGCTTGGGCAGGCGCACCGCATCCACTTTGCCACTGACGCGGCAAACTTCGCTGGAGTCCTGGCGGCCATCGGCATTACAGTCGGACCAGTAGATGGAAGCGTAGCCGGACCATTTTGAATGTTTCGGATTCGTATTGGAAATGCGGTTGATGTAATAATCATGATAACGAACCGCCGCCGCGAGGCAGAACGTTTCTGAGTTCCAGTGGTATGTGTCATGCGGTCCAGGCTTGAAGCCGAAAAATGGTGGCGAGGAATTATCCCAGAATCGTCGGGCGGCTTCATCGCGAAAATCTTCGCATTCGATCAACGGGGCACGGTTGCGCCGGCCAACGCTGTATGCGCGAAACATCTGTCCCGGTTTGGTAACTTTGTCGGTCCGGGGGTCCTGGCCGATCATGACGCCGTAATATTCGGCGATATGCGTCAGGGCCTGATTGGCGGCATTGTCGCTGTTACCGCGATAACCCATGGCGCGGTAGCCGTGGGGATCCCATTTCTTTCGTAGCGACACCATCTGCCGCATGTGGGCCGGCGTAAGTACTGAATTGCCGGCCTCCCAGAACAGGATGCTGGGATCGTTGCGATACAAAATAATGGAATCCCGCATCACCGCCACGCGCTGCTGCCATTGTGCCACCGCTACCCTGTGTGGCAAGCCGCGTCGCAGGGCGGGATCATATTCCTTATCACCGGCGGGGCAGATTTCAATAATACCGAAGCGATCACAGGCCCGCACGTCCACGGGCTGGGGTGATATGTGCATCCAGCGGATGTAATTGGCGTGCGTACTGCGGATAAGTGCCGCGTTGTAATCATGCATCCAGTCAGGATAGGCTTCACCGAGGCCGGCCCAATCATCCACAGCGCGCTGGGCGTAGCCCGTGAGATAAATAAATTTCCCATTCAGATACACGCCACCCGTACCGGCACCACCTTTGAACCGGGCCTGACGAAAACCGGTGGTAATTTTCTGGACATCAACAACTTTTCCGCCGACAGTGAGAATGCAGTAGACGTTATACAGATAGGGATTTTGCACATCCCAGAAATGGGCGTCGGTAAGTTGCCCCTGTGCGGCCAGGGTACTGGTTCCATGGGCGGGCAGGGTGGCTGTGCCGCCATGGAATGTGGCGCATACTTTCCCGGCCGCATCCACAACCACCGCTGAAAGCGTGATCGTTTGTCGTGTGGCGGTGGCATTGCGGACCTGGGAATGCACATGCACCAGGCAGGTTTTGTTACGGAAGGAAAAATGGGACGGGTAAATATAAATTCCAGTGGTTTTCAGCGTGTCATAGAACGGCAGAGTCTGGTAGATATCCCCTGTGACAATAAGCCGCACATCCGAATGTAAACCACCGTAGTCCGGATTAAAGGCTCTTGATTCCCATTCATATTCCACGCCCGTGGCCACCTGTTTATAGTTCAGGCGGTTGTCGACTTTTACAGCGATGACATTATCCGTGCTTCCGAATGTAACGAAGTGGGTCACGTTCAGGCCGCAGGCGGTGACGCCGTTTTGATAAAGCCCCACGGCGTGGCCATTGACCCAAAATTTAGCGGCCTGCCGGATGCCTTCAAATTCCAGAACAATCTGATCGCCGGCATCTTGTTGAGGCAACTTGAAATGCTTGCGATACCAGACTGTGCCGGTCCAGGCATGGCGGTCGCCGCCGCTGTGGCTGATAATATGATCATAAGAATCGACATCATTGAAGGTATGGGGGGTGGAGACATTGACCCAGGTTGCATCGTTAAAATCTGGCTTTTGTGCGCCGGGCACGTTTTGGCGGATAAATTTCCAGCCGGGATTAAAATTGTAAATTTTCCGAGCCGAAGCGGGCGGCACATAAACCGCCGCAGGGGAGTTTTGCACGATGCCAAATTGTGCAAAAAGCATCAGCACCAACACCGATAACCAGAGAGCCGACCGCTTGATCATACGGTTTCCTTAATTGGGACTAAGCGTAAAGCCGAGGCATTGCCCGCCAAGATTACTCGCAGCGCTCGCGACTATTGCCATACACTATCATAGAAAATAAGGTAGTCAACATCGGAAATATTGCGGTAGTCATTATTTAATTACCATGGATGTGGATTGCGTTTTCTGGCATGGGATGTAAGATTTTATGTGTGCCGCTGACAGGAAAAATGGTTTAGCAGGTTCAATCTGTAGTTCACCAGCGGTTTTAAAAGAGGAAAAAGCCATGAAAAGACGCGATTTCTGCAAACTCATGGCTGGCGCAGCCGCAGCGGCGCTGTTACCTGTGGCGGCTAAAATCAGCGAAGCAAGATCGCTTAGCGTCCCGGCTGATTTTGACAAATTCACTGAAAATTATGCCGCATTCTGCAATACGCCCGCAAATAAACGGGTGTTTTATACTTTGCACGGGAAACGCGGACAACGCATTGTGCCGGAAAAACTTTCCGATGCCACGTGGAAGCCTGATACTATTGAGCAGATGCAGCATGTGCCACGCCTGCCTGTTCCCGGTGGTTCCTGGTATGGCGTGCCGATGAAATCACCCTTTGCTGAGCTATCCGGTCATGGCCCCTATAAGCCCACGTGGGATTCTCTTTTGCAATATGACTGTCCCGAATGGTTTCGCGATGCCAAGTTCGGCATCTGGAATCATTGGAGTCCGCAGTGCGTGCCGGAAGACGGGGATTGGTACGCACGCTTAATGTATATCCAAGGTTCGCAGCAATACAAATACAACCTTAAACATTATGGCCACCCCTCCGTGTTCGGTTATAAAGACCTCTGCCCGCAGTGGACACTGTTGAACTGGGAACCCGAAGCGCTGATGGCCAGTTACAAACGGGCCGGGGCCAAACTGTTCCTGGCTTTGGCCAATCATCATGATGGCTTTGATACGTGGAACTCCAAACATCATCCATGGAACGCCCAAAATATCGGCCCGCATCGCGATGTCATTGGCACCTGGGCCAAAACCGCGCGGGCTAATGGGATGCGCTTTGGTGTAACGGTGCATCAGGCTTATAACTGGTGGTGGTTTCAAACTTCCCACGGAGCTGATCACGCCGGCCCATTGGCGGGTGTGCCGTATGATGGTGATTTGACCAAAGCCCAGGGAAAAGGCCAATGGTGGGAAGGCCTGGATCCACAGCAACTTTACGGCCCCAAGCACATGCCCGATGCCCTTCCGGACATTTCCTATGTGAAAAACTTTTATGACCGCACACGCGATCTGGTGGATCAGCATAATCCGGATTTACTCTATTTTGACAACCCGCTTTTGCCGCTGGGCTGGGGCGGTATGAATATTGGTGCGTATTTCTATAATCGCAATCTGCAACTTCACGGCGGAAAAATGGAAGGTGTCATTAATGTTAAAGGCGTGCCGGGCCATTGGATGAAAGCGGTGGTGGCGGATATTGAACGCGGTGTAACCAGCGGAATTATGTCCCACCCATGGCAATCGGAAACCTGCATCGGAGATTGGCACTATCAGCGGGCTTTATTTAATGATCCCGGTAAATACGGCGGCTATATGCCGCCAGATAAAATCATTCACTGGATGATTGATGTTGTAAGCAAAAATGGAACGTTTATTCTCAATATTCCCGGCAAACCCGATGGCACCATTGACCGCAAGGAGCAGTTAATACTTGATAAAATCGGAGACTGGATGGCCATAAATAGTGAGGCCATTTACGCCACGCGCCCATGGAAAGTGTATGGCGAAGGTCCCAATGTCATGCGAGCCGGTTCCATGCGGGGTGGTGGTACAAATCATTTGGGGGCCAATGACATTCGCTTCACTCGCAACAAAGCCAATACAGTGGTTTATGCTCTGGCGTTGGGGTGGCCCAAGGACGCATTTATGATCAAGTCCCTGGGTACAGCCGCAGCCACCAACCCGGGAAAAATCCAGCAGGTAGAACTGCTTGGCACAGATGAAAAATTACGCTGGAAACAGACCGCCCATGGCCTGCGCGTGGAATTGCCTAAATACCGTCCGACACTTAATTACGCAGTGGCATTGAAGGTGACTTTGTGAGTGATACTTCAGGAAAATTTCAGCCGCCGCACACCGGCTTGGAAACTTAAATGGCGATAGTGGATTTAGGAGGACTTACGATGATCGGTTTGCGGGCAACTGAGCAATCACCCAGCCGCGCAGTAATTCCCGCTGGGGTGGGGACATACATCCGTCACTGGGTAGCGCCTTTGCCGGTGGGCTGGCGAGGCGATCGGTTGAAGGTGCGGTGCGGGCTTTGGGTCTTCGGGAAATTTTTACCAGCGGGGCCGGCGGGGCGGTACTTGCCCCGTTGTGGGGAATAGGAGAAGCGGTTGGAGAAGGGGCTGCCTTTGGCTCTTCCAGGGGCCATTGGAACATCACACGGTAGAGCCGCTTGCCGGGCGGCACCTCCGGATAATTCCGCTTGAGTTCAGCCAGAAGATCTTCAAGCGTATCAAAACCATCATCGCGGGCGTCGTTGATGGTTAAAGATTCGTACCCCGCCAATTCATCAACGCGCAAAATTTTCATTTTGCCCAACCCGGGCGTAAAGCTGATCTGCCCCGCAAATACTATCGGCCGCGTCCAATAACGGATGGTCTGTCGCTTTTTACCGGCTCGCACCAGTTCCACGAGATGTTTTTTCAATAAGAGCATCAGGGGTACCCAATTACACTATCCAAGCCTCGCGGGTTGCAGGCGAATCCCCCGGCCGCGGCAAACATCCGAACAATTACATTATATCCATTTCTGCTTGATTTAGGCTATAATCACTGATATATCGTTTGGAAATGGACCCGCATTGCAATGGCTGATACCACAACAACTTCCACCCCCCCGCCGGCATGGGATCAGGGCAATCTGAAAAATCCGCATGAGGCCGTGGACAAAGCCGGCCGGGTACAGCGCATGTTTTCGGCCATTGCACCGTCTTATGATCTGAATAATCATTTACATTCGCTTTGGATGGATCACTACTGGCGGCGCAAGGCCGTACAGATCGCGGGGGTAAAGGCTTCGGATATCGTGGCGGATATTGCGTGCGGCACAGGCGATCTGTCGGCGGCGTTTGATCGAGCGGGCCCGAGGCGGGTTATTGGAATTGATTTTTGCCACGCCATGTTGCAGGGTGCCTGCGGAAAAAATGCCGCTTCTACGGGGCGGGCCATTTCCTTTTATGAGGGCGATGCCCTGCGCCTGCCGTTGCGGAATCAGAGCGCGGATATTGTTTCGATTGCCTTCGGCATTCGCAATGTATCGGACTGGGGCAAGGCTGTGGATGAATTTTATCGGGTACTGCGGCCGGGCGGGCGACTGATTATTCTGGAGTTTTCTCTGCCGACAAATTCGGTGCTGCGAGCCGGATACAATTTTTACTTTCGGCGTATTTTACCGCGCACGGCCACGCTGATCAGCGGGGATAAAACCGGTGCCTATAAATACCTCCCCGAGAGCGTGAACACCTTTATTTCTCCCCAGCAACTGACGCAACGCATGAAAGACGCGGGCTTTGCCGATGTAACAGCTACATCATTGACGGCTGGAGTCTGTTTCTGCTACAGGGGAATGCGCCATGCGTAAGCTTGTGGAAAGCGAAAAAATCATGCGGCGGACGGTCCGCTGCGACTGGTGGTGTCGGCACTGCAAGCAACCGTTTGGGTCAGAAAATATTTCGCTGTATTGCGCCAAACTGCCGAATGTGATCAAACCGAGCTGGTTCTTCGCGTCTATGGCACTTCTGGATCATCTGCGTGATTGCCGGAAGGAAGACTATACCGACCGTTTAACCTATCGTTATGGTAAGGATTTTTTATCCCATATTGAAATCTATAACTGGTTTAATGACCACGCCGTGGTTCATAAAACCCTCATCGATGAAGAGGAACTTGAGGACCAGTAAAACCAACTGCGGATGATCAGGCAGCCGCGGGCAACTCGGAAGTAGAGACATATTGATGCCAAAGAAAACGTTTATTCTCGCGATCACCGGAGCTTCCGGCGCCATTTATGCGCGGAAAATTTTGCAGGGGCTTTCCAGCGCAAGTTGCCGGGTGTATCTGGTTATTTCCCCGGCCGGTCGCAGGCTTTTACATGATGAACTGGGGGTGGAACATCCTGATCCGGAAGAAATTCTGGCCATGACTATTCCGCATGACATCATTCCGTTGCCATATCAGGATATCGGCGCGTGTATCGCATCCGGATCATATAAAACGCACGGCATGGTGGTGGCCCCGTGTTCGAGCAATAAACTGGCGGAAATTTCGCGGGGGTTGGGCGATAACCTTATTGGACGGGCGGCGCAAGTGACACTTAAGGAGCGAAGACCGTTGATTCTGCTGCACCGCGAAATGCCTGTTGGATTAATTGAACTGCGCAACATGTGCCAATTGGCTGAAGCGGGTGCAATAATTTGCCCGGCCAGCCCCGGATTTTATAAAACCCCGCAGACCATTGATGATCTGGTGACCATGGTCGCCGGGCGCGTGCTGGATTTACTGGACGTGCCGCACGATTGGAATACGCGGTGGGCTGGAGCCGGGGCCAGAAGTGATCCGGGAGAATCCCGGGGCATATAGTAAAAAGCGACGGTGGCAACGGACCATGAAAAGCATTTTCTGGGCGTCGCGTTTGAAAATTAAAATCAATGATGGGTAATACATGATGACTGATTCGAACACCGCCATGCCCCAGGACAGACCCGGTTTGCTCAAACGCTTTGGCACTTTTCTGGACATGATCAAATTTTCCCACAGCATTTTTGCCATGCCGTTTGCGCTGATCGCGGCATTTTTGGCAGCGCGGGCGATTGATTTGGTGTGGCCGGGATGGATGCGTCTGGGATTAATTGTGCTGTGCATGGTTCTGGCCCGGACATTTGCCATGACGTTTAACCGCCTGGTGGATCGGGATTTTGACAGCCGCAACCCGCGCGCTATGCGCCGGCCAAGCGTGACGGGGGAAGTATCAGTCGCGTTTATGATCGGGACGCTGGTGATCTGCGGGTTATTGTTTATTGGCGCGACGCTGTTATTTGAGCTGATTCTAGGCAATATATATCCGGTGGTTCTGGCGGTACCGGTGCTGGGGTGGATTGCGTTGTACAGTTTTACCAAGCGCTTTACCTGGTTGTGCCATTTTTTTCTGGGCAGCTCGCTGTGCCTGGCCCCCATCAGCGCCTGGATCGCCATCGTGCCGCCGCATGGGCCGGTGCTGGGCGTGCAGGATCTTTTGTTGGCGGGCGCGGTACTGTTCTGGCTGCCGGGATTTGATATTCTGTATGCTTTGCAGGATGTGGATATTGACCGCAAGGAGAAGCTCTTTTCCCTGCCGGCGAGATTCGGCGTTGTCGAAAGCCTGTGGATTTCCCGTGCCTGCCATTTTCTTGTGATTGCCCTGCTGCTGGCCTTCGGCCTGGGTGTCGGCGGAGGTTTGCACCTGGGGCCGATTTATTGGCTGGGATTTGTAATTGTAGTGCTGCTTTTGGTCATTGAACAATCGCTGGTGAAACCGAATGATATTTCCAAAGTGAATCTGGCATTTATGACCATGAATGGATTGGTCGGACTGATTTTCGGATTGACCACCATCGCGGCGATTCTGTTATACCGGTAAAGGAGTTGCCGGAAGTGAAAGGCTTTTCCGAACGAAATTTGAAATTGATGACGCAATTCTGTCGCGAATATCCCCATCTTCTACCAATTGGGCAACAGGCTGTTGCCCAATTGACATCCGGCCAATATTCACGCAATGTGCAGACCAAACCCTCGCATGACAAGGATTTTACAGTTACGCAACACGCTGTTGCCCAATTGCCCTGGGGGCATAATGTGCTGCTGATGCAGCGGGTAAAGTCCCCCACTATTCGCTTGTGGTATATGCGTGAGACACTCCAACACGGGTGGAGTCGCAATGTACTGGAACTCATGATTAAACGCGAAACGCATCGACGGCAGGGCAACGCCGTCACCAACTTTCGCGATAAGTTGCCGGCCCATCAGTCTGATTTAGTCTCGCACGCCCTTAAAGATCCCTACATCTTCGATTTCATGACCATGACTGAGCCTTTTCATGAACGTGAGCTGGAAACACAGCTTCTGCGCCACTTGGAAAAATTCCTGATCGAGGCGGGACAGGGCTTCGCCTTTGTCGGCCGTCAATATCATGTTCAGGTGGGCGGCGACGATTTCTATATTGATCTGCTATTTTATCACCTGCAATTGCGCTGTTATGTTGTCATCGACCTTAAAAAGGGCGCGTTCAAAGCCGAGTACGCCGGCAAAGTCAACTTTTATCTCAACGTTGTGGATGATAAATTGCGCCACCCGGCGGACAATCCATCCATTGGTCTGATTCTATGTCAGGATCGCAATCGGGTGGTCGCGGAGTACGCCCTGCGCGGCCTGCAGAAACCCATCGGTGTTTCTGAGTATGAAATTACCCGCGCATTGCCGAAAGATCTTAAGTCCAGTCTGCCGTCCATAAAAGAAATTGAGGCGGAACTGGCGCAGCCCGCGAAACTGCCGCCAATGCGGCCCGCCGCGAGTAAAAAACGCAATCCGTCAACGACCAACAGTCGGGCGCGAATGCCGGATGTATCATATGTATAAGCATATTATTATAACGCATGTACAATCATGGCCAATTGGGCAACAGGCTGTTGCCCAATTGGCCCAGCGGCACGCTTTGACACTCTTCCGGAGGATAAGCACGTGACGTACCAGGATGATGACAGCTATGACGATGAACACTGGAAAATTCAAAACCATATCAACACGGCGGCCTGCCCCAACTGCAAAAAGACCATTTACGATGACACGCCGCGTTGTCCATTTTGCGGAGAATATATTACCAGCCGCCAATTGCTTGGTGGCGGAGGTACTGTGAAGTTTATAGGCATTGCACTGTTATTTTTGGCCTTGGCGATGTTTATTATCAGTTGGCTGTTTTCTCCGCCGTGGTGATGGGTTGTCTCCGGCCTCGGATGCGCGGGTCCGCTCCGGCGGGGCACGTGGTGTGCTTATCGCGACGAACTGAAGCGCGCCGTGTCATCACAATACATTTGCGCTGCAAACTCAACGCTGTCGCATTGAGCTACAGACCGTCTGGGGGAGGGAATACGAATATTGGATTATTGAAATTCTGAGCCTGGATGATAGGTTTCAAACCGGGTGTGCGAAGCGACAAATGTCAGGCGGACTGTGTCGCAGGGGCCGTTGCGCTGTTTAGCGATTATCAGTTGTGCCTCATTGAGTTTATCCGGGTTGGCCTGGGCCCATTCCTGATCGCCGCGGTGCATAACGGCTTCACGGTGCAGGAGCATAACGACATCGGCGTCCTGTTCAATGCTGCCGGACTCGCGGAGGTCACTGGTGCGGGGGAGGCGATTTTCACTTTCCGAGGCGCGATTTAACTGGGACAGGCACACCACGGGGCATTTTAATTCACGGGCCAGTGCCTTAACGCCGCGGCTGATGGAACTGATTTGCTGCTGCCGGTTTTCCTCCCTCGGGGCTTCCATAAGTTGCAGATAGTCAATGACCACCAGCTCAATGCCATGCTGACTTAACAGGCGGCGTGCCTTGGTGCGCAGGTCCAGAATGGATAATGCGGGTGTATCATCAATAAAGATTTTTCCTTCAGACAACTCCCCCACCGCCATACTCAAGCGGTTGCGGTCTTCGCGGGAAAGCATATTGCGCCGGAGATTTTGAGAATCCACGCCGCTGCGTGAGCAGAGCATACGCTGGGCCAATTGCTGCTTGGACATTTCCAGTGAAAACACCGCGACGGGCTTTTTCAAATCCACGCCGACATGCTCAACGATATTCATAACCAGCGCGGTTTTTCCAACACTGGGGCGGGCGGCCAGCACAATCATTTCTTCACGCTGCAGGCCGCTGGTAAGATTATCCAGCTCCACAAAGCCACTGGGCACGCCGGTGATGGTGTTGCCGGTGTTGCGGTCCAGCATTTCAAATGTTTCGTGCAGCACATCGGTCAGTGATACCGGCTGGCCGGTAACTTTTAATTGGGCCACCTCAAAGATGGTGCGCTCGCTGCGGTCTAAAATGACCGCGGCCTCTTCGGAATTGTCATAGCAGGATTCCAACGTCTGGGCACACGCCGTGATAAGTCGCCGCAGGAGTGCCTTATCCCGCACAATCTGGGCATAGGCGATGGCGTTGGCGGCACTGGGCACACAGTTGACCAGTTGCTCAAGATAATCATAGCCGCCGGCGGCGTCGTACAGATTTTTCTGCTTAAGTTTGTGGGTGAGGGTAACACCATCCACTGCGGAACTGGCTTGGAAAAGCTCAAGAATACCTTCAAAAATAATCTGGTTCTGCCGACTGAAAAAGGCATTGCCCGATTCAATAATCGCACAGACCGGTCCAATGACTTCCGGATCCAGCAACATGGAACCCAACAGCGCCATTTCCGATGCGGAATCGTGGGGGGGGGTGCGGTCCGTCACATTTTGCGGCTGGAGCGTCAGGGGTGCCTCACGCGGGCGGGGGCGAGCGGTTGTTGCGGATTGTTCCATAAAAGTTTATCTCGCGTTAAAGCTACGGTTTCACAATACAAAACCGGATCGCGGCAACATCCTGTATGCCACGCCTAATGTAACGCGGTTGATCCGATTTTGCACGGCCTGCCAGTAAGATTGTGTCGACAGGTTTTCCACAATGAAGAACCGTGTTCAAGCCGTCCGATGGGGCCCCATCGGCCATTGGCAGGTCCGCCACCGCCGCCACTGTGTGCTCCCCCAATTTATATCTGTTCTTAAGCTAATCGTTGATTCCGCAAGATGAGTGCCGTGGGCAGCGGCGAACAGGTCCGGCATACCACACGCCGGTCTGCCTATAACTTAATCCACGGCGGTGATAACCGCACTTTGCGGTTATACTTCCACAGGATATGCGAATCATTGCTGGAACATTTAGAACGCGACGGCTTATCGGGCCGGACTCTATGACGACCCGCCCCATTACAGATCGCGCCAAACAATCGCTGTTCGACGCATTAACCTGCGCTGTGGCTATTCCCGATTCTGTCGTGTTGGATTGCTTCTCCGGCACCGGCAGTCTGGGGCTGGAATGTCTGTCGCGGGGTGCAAAGCGGGCGATTTTTGTGGAGCGAGATCGTAATGCGCTAGACGGTCTTCGCAACAATATAGGGGCCTTGCGCGTTGAGCAGGAGTGTGATGTGCTTTCCGCGGATGCGTATCACATCGGGCTGCTGCTTTCCGGCAAACTGCGTGGGCAGCAACTGGGATTGGCTTTTATAGATCCGCCTTATGCCCACATGGAAACCCCGGAAGGTCGTAAGCGTGTGGATGAACTTATCGGTGCGCTGTTAACATCCATGGCACCGGACGCCCTGATTATCCTGCGACATCCTACGGCGGTGACACTCGATGACATGGCGATTTACCCACGGATGGTTCGGGAATTACATTATGGGGCGATGGCGATAACCTGGCTGGTGGCCGGCACGCTACCGGCATCATGACGGATTTTGTTTATGCCGACATATCAATACCGATTTTTTAAGCCCGCGCAGGCGGCACAACTGCGGCGTTTGGAACTGATGGTGCGCGGCGTGGTGGAGGGCGTGTACGCGGGCATGCACAAAAGCCCGCACAAGGGTTTTTCCATTGAGTTTGCGGAACACCGGGAATATGTGCCCGGCGATGAAATTAAACATCTGGATTGGACCGTTCTGGCGAAAACGGACCGGTACTACATCAAGCAATATGAGCAGGAAACCAATCTTCGGGCCACCATCTGCCTGGACGCGTCGGCGTCAATGAATTTTGGCGCAGCATCCTTGCCTGATCCACAGGGCAAAACACTGCAGGGCGTCACCAAGTTTGAATACGGGGCCGTTCTGGCGGCATCCCTCGCATATATGCTGTCTAATCAGCAGGATATGGTGGGGTTAATCGCGTTTGATAAAACCATCCGGCTGGAAATTCCCCAAGGCAACGGCCCGTCCCATCTGGATCAGATTTTTGTGAGTCTGGAAAAACTTTCACCCGACCGGGAGACAGATATTTCCGGCACGCTGCATCTGCTGGCCAATAAAATTCCACGCCGTGGATTGGTTATTGTCATCAGCGACCTCTTTGATGATCCGGATAAAATCACCAGCGCCCTGCAACATTTGCGCCACGCCAGGCATCAGTTGGTACTTATGCAGGTACTGGATCGCGGAGAAATGGAATTGGCTTATAACCGGCCCATAACATTTGAAGATATGGAAGATGGATCGCGCCTGCAGATTGATCCTAAGCTTATTCGCGATGATTATCGCCGGGAAGTACAGGCATTCCTTGATTTAATTAAGAAACGGTGCGGCCAGTCCCGCATCGATTATGTTACCGCCTTTACGGATGTGCCATGGGACGCGCAGATTCGTGAATTGCTGCGCCGCACTTCGCGGCGCTAACGGTGCATAACAGCGCTTGGAAAGGATGCGCATGAATGATTTGCCGCTGGCGGCTATGAATTTTTCAGATCCAGTCATGCTGCTGGGCCTGCTGGCGGCCGGCATTCCCGTGCTGCTGCATCTGCTCAATCGCGTGCGATCACCCATTGTACGCTTTCCGACGTTGCGCTTTTTGCGCGTCACAGCGCAGAAAACATCACGCAAACGGCAGGTCCAGCAATTTGTGCTTCTGCTTTTGCGCATGGCGGTTTTTGCGATGATCGCCATGGCCATAGCCGGCCCCCTGGTTCATGGCGGATCGCCCTTCGCGGCGTATGGCATGTTGTTATTGTTGCTGGGCGGCATTGCCGTTCTGGCGGTGATGACGGTGATTTTCAGCAATGCGTTGGATCAACGCAAAAGCGCTGGCGCGGTGGAAGCACCATCCGCGAGTATAAAAACATCCCCGGCCTCGGTGCCAGGCAGGCCTGGTCTATTGTGGCCGGTGATTTTTATGCTCGTGGGCCTGGCAGCCACGGTCACAGCTATATTTGGCCTGGGAACTGACAGCCTTTTTCCCAATGTCGGCACCCATTTCAACGGGCAATCCACCGCGTGTGTGATTATTTTGGATAATTCACAGTCCATGCTGGTGCAAGATGGTACACACACACGTCTGCAAACCGCGATTGATCAAACCCGCGATC
>JAKATV010000040.1 GCA_021818565.1 Planctomycetota bacterium | reverse complement strand
CATCGACCGGGCATTAAGGGAACTGAAAACCGTCTCCTCGGAAGATCTGGTGGATCAGCGGTATCTGCGGCTGCGTAAATACGGATCCGAAGCGATGACCGGCGCGTGAAGGCCGGCAGGCTCTTGTGTGGTCCCATATAAATATATACTAATTTATAAATTGATATATGGCTAGCGCACGGCGGTACCCTGTGCCGCGCGGCTTGCCCGGCGCGGCGAGCGTGGAGGCTGACGCGTGTTAAAAATCCGTTGACGCGCGGGGAACCCGCCGCGCAATGCAGCGCCCGCCGTGGTGAAGGAACAGGCAAAATATGCTTGTAAACAGCGGGTTTTAAATGTATTAAGATTTGCCATTGACACCGCCGCCGCTCCTGCGTATCTTTGTTATCCGTGGTTACGCGTGTCCGGTAAATACCGAATTCGCGGATATCACCGCCTTTGTGCGTGTACGGCGGCTGTCAGCGTGAGCTGCGGCGCGGCGGTTACGCAAAGAGGCTGGAAATGGAAGAACATGTGAGCCGGTCACGCAGGGATGTTTGGCCGGGTGGAAGTGAATGAAGTCGGCATCTCATGCGATCCTGGATCTGGATATTCCAGTCTTGGAGCATGATGATTTTCCCCGCAGGATGCGAACGTATAAATTGTAAAATTCCTTCAGGCTTTTCCGGAACGACCGTCGCGCATGGTCGTAGGGCCAGGGGCGCTTTGCGCCTTGGCGCAACCGGAATATTAGGAGCCGGGTCATGCCAAATCTGGACAATCTCACCAGCGCGCGAAGCGTTTGGAATGAGGTCATCGCCTATATTAAAAATCTCCATTCCGCCATGGTGCGGCAATGGTTTTCGGAACTCTCACCGGTGGATTTTAACTCCGGGGTCCTGACCGTCCGCTGCGCATCGTCCGTACAGCAGCAATATCTCACGATGCGGTGTCGCGATATTTTTAATGAGGCCGTTCAAGCGGCCACGGGTAAACTTGTCACCGTCAATTTTATCTGCGGTACCGTGGGTGGGGCACCGACCAAACTGGCCAATATCTACAATGACGTGATTTTGTCCCCGGATTATGTATTTGATAATTTCGTGGTCGGCCCCACCAATCAACTCGCCCATGCCACGTGCATGGCCGTGGCCGGCCAACCCGGAAAAAGCTACAACCCCTTATTTATTCACGGTGCGCCGGGCCTGGGGAAAACCCATCTTCTTCAGGCGACGTGTCAGGAATTGCTGAAGCGCCGCGCGGATATGCGAATTGTGTATCTGTCATGCGATAATTTTGTCAATCATTTCATGGAATGCGTGCAATCCGGCGATATGATGCAGTTCCGCAACATTTACCGCAGCAGCGTCGATGTGCTGATTGTCGATGACATTCATTTCTTAAAAGGTCATGAACGCACCCAGGAAGAGTTCTTCCACACGTTTAACGCGCTATTTCAGCAGGGCCGGCAGATTATCCTAAGCAGCGACAGCCACCCTTCAGAAATTCCTGACCTCGAACAGCGACTGGTATCGCGCTTCAGCAACGGCATGATTGCGCCGGTGGGCAAACCCTGTTATGAAACACGCTACGCCATTGTCCGGAAAAAGGCTGAACTGCGTGGTATTGAATTACCCGACACGGTGGTCCAAATGATCGCCCGCCGGTTTGAAAATAATATCCGTGAACTGGAAGGTGCGTTGACCAAGGTGCAGGCCTACGCCATGCTCAACGGCGGGAAATATGACGAATCGATCGCCGCCATGGCCTTGGGAGATATGACGCCCCCGTCCGAACGGTTGGTATCCATTCAAACCATCATGCAACAGGTGGTGCTTTTCTACAATGTGCGACTTTCCGACCTGCAAAGCAAGAAACGGCATAAATTTGTGGTACTTCCCCGGCAGGTCTGCATGTACATCGCCCGGCGCAAAACCCGCCATTCCCTGGAAGAAATCGGCGGGTACTTTGGCGGACGCGACCATACGACCGTCATGCACGCCCTGCGGGCCATTGAAGACGCCAGAAAAACGGATGAAACCTTCTCTAAACATCTGGATCAGATCGAATTGAATATTGACACTGAAGCCTCCCGCGCCGGCGATGTCCGTGCCAGCCGGGCGTGAGAGTTTACTTTGGCAGGCCCGGGATTAAGTCACTTTTCGGCATAAAAGCGTTATTGGACCTTGCGGAAAATGGCTTTATTTTCTACCAATCGGGCTTGATGAGGCCGCAATTCCGGTAAAATATTGGAATACGGCATTGACCATATTGATTCTGACCGATATAAGGCAGGGACTTTCGTCACGGGTCGTACCCGCTGATTAGCCGAAATGGGCGGCATTCTAAGCCGGACTCGGCGCACGTACTGCGTGCGGTTACTATATATGAAGTAAATAAATTGGTTAAAAAGGGATTGCAATGATGATCTTTCACCTGCGGAGAAGAGTAATAGCCCTTATGCTCGCAGTCGGTGCGGCAACCTTGCCCCTTGGCATGGTTCACGCGCAGGGGTCTGGCACGGCACGGCATCTTATGGCCGGACAACTTATTGATGACGCTCGTACCGTCAGCCGCAACCTGAACCTGCCGACAAATATTGCCGCACAGCAGGCCCTGACGCTGCTGGAAGAAGCGCGACACATCGACGCAACCTCCGCTACCGCCCTGCGGCTTCTGGCGGAAGCCGCACACGCCAATGGTAATCATGAGCTGCGCGCCAAAGTTTTGCAGGAACTGGTCAATCTTAAGCCCAACGATATAACCGCCCAGGTACAGCTATTTGATGCCATCGCAGCGCGGCGACAAACCGTGACGGGTCGTATTTCCGTGTACCGCACCGTCTTGGCGCAAAAAACCTTCAATGATCAGGTACGCAGTGCCATGGCGGAAAGAATCGGCGGATTGCTTGAAGCGCAGGGGCGTAAAAAATCGGCAGCAAATATGTACATCCGTGCGATTAAACTCAATGCCGCGAATTTAACAGCCTGGCAATCTCTGGCCCGCACGTTGGCCGCGGAAAATGCCCCGGCATCGCAGCGGCTTTATGCCTTATTGCATGCATTGCGGGCGGACCCCTATCAGCCCGACGCGCTTTCCGCGGTGTCCGATATCCTGGCCAATGCCCATGATTATAAACAGGCCGCCTCCTGGGCCAATGCCGCAATACGCCAGTATCAGCAGGCCCACATGAGTATATCGCCGACGCTGGCGGCGAATCTTGCGGCCTATTGGGCAATTTCCGGGCAGAACGACCAATATCAGGCCTATATGGGTGAATTGCTGGCTTTAAAGCACCCCGCCACCCCTGTACTTATGATTGCGCTTACCCGCCGCACGCGGGGACAATTTGTCTCCGGCCCCACCGCCGAGGCTCTGCTGGCGCGCATCCACCATCGCCTGGCGGCCGCGATTAAAGCCGATCCCAAAAATAACTCCCTGCGGGCCGACGATGTGTGGCTGGATCTGTTTTACAACTCCAAACTTCCTCAAGATATCGCCCATCGCGTTGCTGCTCTGGAAAAAAAGCTGCCGGGCGGCTCACCGGAATATTACCGTCTTCGCGGCTGGCAGCTACTGCGACAAGGTTATACCGCCGCCGCCTTGACCCATCTGAAAAAGGCCGGCAATGACCCGTATGCCTTGCTGGGCGTGGCCCGCATTTTAGCTGCCGACAATCAGAAAACAGCGGCCGGAAAAATCCTCCAGCAGCTTTGGACTTCCTCGCTGCCGACATTGCCCACCCTGGATGTGGCGCAGGCGGCCGCCAATCTGGGCATGACCCTTACGCCATCAAGCCGGGAATTGGCGATCAGCCAAATGGCCGCCGCGTATCCCAAATTAATGCTTCATGCCCTGGACCATCCGGGCAAAATCGTGCTGGTCACCACCGACTGGTCCAATCGCTTTATCACCGCCGGCGATCCCATGTACCTGCGCGTACACTATTACAATACTTCACCGTATACGCTGGCCGTGGGTGCCAATACCGCCATTACAACTAGCATCGCCATGGCCGGCAGTATTCAAGGCGTTAATAATTCCGCGTTGGGCGTTTACGCGGTGGATAATAATCCGCCCGTGCTGCGCTTGGAGCCGCAGGGCGGGATTACCGTGCGCTACCGCGTAGATCAGGGAGAACTGCGAAAGCTGATTTTAAACAATCCGATTTCAATCCTCGGCGGACAGGTGGAAATTATTACCAACCCGCTGGCTATGCAATCCGAAATCGTTCCTGGCTTAGGCGGTATGGAGATTAATGCGGGATATTTCAATGTCGATGGGTTCTGTCCCGGTGATCCACAATCCCTTTCCAATCTCGCCACGAGCCTGACATCCGTGCCGGCGCGGCAACAAATGCTTGCAGCCGGGGTGCTGGCCAGAAGTTTAACCATGCTTTCAGGCATTGAAAGCTCAGCCGAGCCCAGCGCTTCGCCGACCGATCAGACGAAAGCAATCGGGACGCTAAAAAAGAAAATTACTTCTGCACTGATGAATATTATTGGTACGCCGGATGATTACCTTGCCCAAGCGTGGTTGGCGCGCTGGGCACCGCTGAAGGGTTCTCCCAAGCAACTTTCCCAGGCGCTTCTGGCGGCCACCAAGTCCGATCGGGCGGTTGTGCGTATGATGGCTTATTGGCGAATTTTAGCCGTTGCCGAAAAGGGCAACAAGGCGGATGCTCTGGCCGCGGCGGCCAAAAAGTTGTCCACCCTGAGCCGCGCGGACAAAAACAAGATCGCATCCGC
>JAKATV010000470.1 GCA_021818565.1 Planctomycetota bacterium | reverse complement strand
CCATCTGCGGCGTCGCAGCAGCTCAAGGGGTCTACGGCCCCGGTTTTCGCCGCTGCTTCTTGCATCTGGGGCCTTTGCGGCCAATCAATCCTAATATTTAGGTGTGACAGAGCACTAGGGGAACGCTTATGTGTATGCCAGAGAATTATCCGCCTTTGTTAATCGCACAAAGTGTCGCCCGGCTGGCCGGCATACAAACGTGGCTGCCGATCTTTGCGACAGCTTCGGTGATTGTCGGCCCGTTAATGGGTTGGCTGATCGGCCATGAGCGGCGTATCAGCCGCACGGAACAGGCCCTGATGGAAGGCGTGCGGCGAATGGATGCGGCCGATCGGGATTCCGCGGCGTGGCGGCAACGCCTGGAAGATAAACAGGATGAGCAATCCGCCAAATTGGATCAGGTTCTTGGCGCATTACGGGAATTGTCAGATGCTCCATAACGCCGCCGAAAAATCTATGGATTGGTCCGCCATTATCGGCCTGGGCACCGCGTCATTTGGGTTTATTGTGGCGGCCAGTCAGGCCCGGCAGGCCCTGTGGCACAAACGCAAGCGATTAAAGACCCACCGCCGTCTGCGAATCTGGCGGAACCGTGCGCGCCACGCGCGCTTGCAGGCGACGTTTTGGCGCTATGTCGCCAGCCAAGCGCGTCATGTGGCCAAATAGCCAGACCGCTGACGCACAAAACCATTACCTCGTAAGTTCATGGGTTCAAGTTTTTATTTCACGTAAGGAGCTTTCAATGAATCAGTCGAAAAAAGCCTCATACATGGTTGCCATGAGCCTGGCTGTGCTGGCGGTCACCGGATGTGCCGGCATTCAGAGCACGCATCTGACCGCCGTCCCGGATTTCCGCGCCGTCCGGCGTTCCGCCGGCTTGGCTAACACCGCGGCCGACCGCACCCTGCTTGCTGCGCGATCACTGGAGCAACAAACCGCCAAGGATGCAAAAAGTGATCCCGGCGTTGCCGCGCTAAGCCCGCAGGTGGTCAACGTGGCGCACGACGCACAGCAAACACACCTTGCGACCATGGCGACCCTTGCAAATCTCAAGCCGGCATTGAAAACCCAGGCGGCTTTTGTCCGATCGGCCCGTGCCGTTCAAGCGGGGGAATTGCATAACGCGGCTCGGTATCACGCGATATATCATTCGTTAAGTTACAAACTTGGGCGATTTATTGTCGTTACGGTGTTTCTTCTCCTGGTGGCTGGGGGTCTTATCCTATTTAGTGAGTCTGGCTGGGCCGGCATTATTGCTATGAAATTTCCAATCTTGGCGGGTGCGTTATTCAAGCCGTTGGAATATTTCGGCTCGCTGCTGGGCAAAGCGTGGGGGTATATTGAATCGGCCGTGGCGGACTTGTGGCGTGCCATCGCCCGGAACTTCCCGACGCCCGCAAAGCCACGTTCCTGACAGCTTTTTTAACGCTTCGGCCATGTGTCCCCGTCACGGAGGCGCCCATGAATATCTTGATCAAATGGCCCACGCGGGGCCGCAGTCATCTGTTTTTTCAAACCCTGGCCCAGTGGCGGGCATTGGAATCGCGGCGGCACAAGGTGGTGTATCTGATCGCCATCGATATAGATGATCCGGTGATGAACCATCCATCCGTGCTTCAATCGCTTACGCGCATGGCCGATGTGCATTATCGCGTTGGCCCCGGGTCTCGCAGTAAAATCGACGCCTGCAACAGTGATCTGAAAGATGCGGCGAATGCCATCGGCATGGAGCCGGATGTACTGGTTCTGGCCAGCGACGACATGATCCCGCAGGTTCATTGCTGGGATGACTGTATCGCGACAACGATGCAGCAGCAATTCCCGGCCATGGATGGCGCGCTGCATTTTGATGACGGTTATATGGGGTCCCACAGGCTTATTACGCTAAGCGTCATGGGATGGAATTTATATCGCCGGTTCGGTTATGCCTATCATCCCGCGTACCGTTCGATGTTTTGCGATAATGAATTTACCGATGTGGTGCGGCACATTGGTAAATATCATTATCAATCTCGCGTGCTGTTTCGCCATTGTCATATCGGGCGGCAACCTGATGCGCTGTTTATCCGCAATCAGCAATGGTGGGACGCGGATAAGGCAATGTATGAGCTGCGCCGCGCGGGAAATTTCGGCTTATCCGAACCGGCACTAAGCATTTTAATTCCGTCGCTGCATCGGCGGCAGCATACGCTTGCGGCGCTGCTGCGGGAATTGCATCGGCAAATTTTTGCGTTGGAAAATCCCTGGCAGGTGGAAATTCACTGTGACCTCGATGCCGGCGAAAAGCCGGTGGGGGAAAAGCGGGATGCCTTGCTACGCCGGGCGCGGGGACGGTTCATCGCATTTATTGATGACGATGACATGGTAGCTCCAAGCTATATCGCCGATATTCTTCAGGCCATAATCGCCAAACCGCAGGCCGATTGCGTCGTGTTTGCCGGCCGATTGGAAGTGGATGGCGTGTATGCCGGACCGTTTGATTATTCCATTACCCACAAGAAATATTATCAACGTGGCAACGCGTATTTTCGCACGCCCAATCATCTCTGTCCGGTACGGCGGGAACTCGCATTGCAGGTGGGGTTCAAAGCCATCAACCGCGGCGAAGATACCGATTACGCGGTGCGGCTGTTTCCGCTGTTGAAATCAGAAAGCTCAATACCCGATCCGGAAATTGTCAGCCAACGCAAGACCCTGTATTTCTACCGCTTCAGTCCGACCGGCTCGGCCACGCAAGGCAAGTAACGCGGGTGCACGCCTCATGCTGTAACACAACAATGTCGTTGCCGCCGGCGGATGGGTTGGAGCCTGCATGCACGAAAGTTTGTCGGGCGTCATGTAGAATGTGCGGTTGCCGCGGCGTGCACAATACTTCCATGCCAGTCGCTATAAAATCACGGTTTGATCACGGGATTGGCGGTACGATGTGTACCGCTTGCATATAGACCGGCGGGTGGCCGCTGAACGGCTCAAAAAGCCTTCGAGTAATATTGGCGGCAATTCGCCCGTGACCGATGTTTTGCTGAAAGTGCCGCATTATGTTCGTTGATATGGGCAGCGGATGGCTGAAATGAAAATGCAGCAGCCAGACAGCAGTTCCAGCGGCAGCCGTGAACCCATGCGCCAGACGCGGCAGAATGAGGAATCGGCGGTGGGCCACAGCCAATTGCCAGGAAATCAGAATCGAATAATGTTGTGGGTGCTTATTGACCATGAGAACCTGCGTATGCGGGCCGCAATGCCGAAATACATTGCCAACAAAATTCTGGGCTAAAAGTGGAGCCGGCGTTCGCCAAGGATAGCAAATATCTTTGCCAATCATAATGGCCGCGAAAATGATCATCACGGCAACTGGGATATTTGCGGTGTAGCGCCACATGTTGACATTCCTGGACTTTTTAACGATTAACGTTCCGAGCGTTACCGCCCCCAAAGCAGCCAGAAAAGTGATGGGTACCACCAGGTGCTGCTCCACGCGAGCATCCGCTCCATAAGGATATTTGTGCAGCCATGCGGCCAGGAAGGTTAATACAAACGGGCCAACCAGAAGAACCAATTCCGCCCGGCGTCGGCTTTTCCATAATCGCCACACGCCCAGCAAAACCAGAGGAGCAATTAATAGCGCGATTCCCTTGGAACCGCCAAATGGATAACTCATCATGTTGGATATATGCGCGTCGATAAGCCAGAGGAATATGGCCGGCCCGTGTGGCGGAAACGCATTTTTCCAGAATTCCTGCATGAAGCTGTGGGTGTGGCGCATTTGGCCATGGATAACGGTCAAGTAAATGACCGCGAAACAGCCGACGGTTATCACCGCCCAAACACTGTACGCCACCTGCCGCGCCCTACTGCGGCTTGGCCAAAGCGTAGGCAGCAACGCGGCCAGTGCCGCTCCAAGAACAAATACGCTCGGATACGAAAGCACCATTGCCACGGGGGTTAGCAGGACGAGAAACAGTACAGGGCGATAATCCCAGGGCCTGCGAATGGCCCTTAACGCTAAACCAATAATGCCCAATGACATCAGCAGATCCAGCGAATACGGCTTGAAATCTGTGCCGAAGCGGTTGGTCGCCAGGGAGCAGGCAATTAACGCGGTTGCCAGCAATCCCACACGTCGGCCCGCGACGCGCCGGGTGACGGGCCACGCCAGTACTACCGCCGCAATTCCCGCAACTAACGGCAGGAAACGCAAAACCCAGACATCAGTTCCAAAAGAGGTCACCATGAATTTGCTGATCCAGAGAAAGCCAATCGGGCAAACCTGCCCATAGCTTAGCGGGCGCAGCAACCCCAGATAACCCCGATGAAGGATATTTAATCCCAATGACGCTTCATCATCCCAGACCGGAAAACGCAGAAAATAATCGGTTAATCGCCAGATGGTCCCGGCGGCCATGGCCGCGATGAGCCAGAATCGCCAACTGTGCCGGCAGCGTGCAAGTAGCAGTTTCGTGAGCATTTCCTTTCCATGGCGTCGTGGCGCTGGGCCGCCGTATGTTTTGTATGGTTACGCCATATTGCTTAATTCGCGTCTCGAACGGTTATAACGCATCTTCCATCATTGCCTCGCGGGATATTTCTTTTCAACGTAGCGTCGCAGACTAGTCCGCCAGTCTGTCATTATATCGATACCTTCTTTACGCAGACGCGCATTATCCAGAACCGAATAGCTTGGGCGATGCGCTGGAGCGGCAAATTCGCTGCTGCTTACCGGCGCACGGGGAAGATAGATG
>JAKATV010000088.1 GCA_021818565.1 Planctomycetota bacterium | reverse complement strand
CGTGGCAACGGCAAAACCGATGACACGGCCGCCATTCAGAAAGCGTTGGATGCCGCCGGAAGACAGGGCGGAAACGTCGTGCTATTGCCACGGGGCGAATATCTGGTGCGCGGATATCTACATGTGCCGGACGATGTTACATTGCAAGGTGTGTTTCGTGCACCGAATCGTGGTAATGCTGGCCAAAACAAGGGGAGCCTGCTGCTGGCAACAGGAGGCAAGGGAAAACCGGACGGCACACCCTTTATATCCCTGGGAGAAAGTGGCACCTTGTACGGATTGACAATCTTCTATCCGGAGCAGACCTGCCCAGAACCGCCGGTGCAATACCCTTGGACCATACGTCAACTTTCGGATAACGGCTCTTTGGTGAACGTAACGCTGCTGAATCCGTGGCAGGGGGTGGATTTCGGCACGGTCACAGGCGGCCGGCATTATATCCACGGTTTGTATGGTCAGCCGCTGAAAACGGGTTTGTTCATTGATAAGTGTGAAGATGTCGGCCGTGTGGCAGACGTCCATTTCTGGCCATTTTGGCGAGCCGATGCGAAGACCATGGCGTTTACCTCACGTGAGGCCACCGCCTTTCTCATTGGCCGTACTGATTGGGAGTACATGTTCAACTGTTTTGCGATCTGTCATAAGATTGGATACCACTTTGTGCGTACGGCAAGCGGGGTTCCCAACGTGGTGCTCACACAATGCGGTTCGGACGAGGGGGCACCTGATACCAGGTCGATCTCGGTGCGGGTGGATGGCAACCAGGCGCATGCGGGTATTTCCTTTGTAAATGGCCAGTTCATGGGAGCGCCATCGGTGGAAGTGGGCACGACCAACACCGGCCCGGTGAAGTTCACCAATTGTGGATTCTGGGGCGGCCCGTTGACCGATACCATGGCCATGCTGGAGGGTTCCGGCCAAACCACCTTTATGGGCTGTCATTTCACTTCATGGGCACAGCGGGCCAAGCAATCACCGGCAATCGTGCTGCGCCGTGGCGGGCTGACGGTTGACGGGTGTGAATTTATGGATGCGGGCAGTTGGCAGGTGGCCCTTGCGAGCGACGCTGCTGCAGCGGTGATCATCGGCAACCGTTTTCACGGCTCGGCCCGGATCCGCAATCAGATTGGAGCCAAGGCCCAAATCGGCATGAACGCCGTTGGTTAGGGCATAAATGGCAGGGCATGGATGGCCGATCTCGAAAACTGAAATGCCATGATAAAGGAAGCGCTGCTCGATCTAATTTCGCTCTGAGATCGTGAAGCAAATACTATTTGTCGGGATACGGATGGCACGGATCGGGCCATTTTTATCGTTGCTAAGAGAAAGGTAAAGCGCGCCAAAATGTCGGAGAAAAATCGGAATTTTCAAGAACTGGAAGGTTCGGTCGATTCGGGTTCGCAAAATACGGAAGTCATTATTGATCGGCGGCATTTTCTCGGCGGTGCGGCGGCGGGTGCCGCGATGGCGGTTTCGGGCGGTTCCGCTTCTTCCGGATCACAATCCGCGCGTCGAAAGCGCATCGGCCCAGCCTTGGCGGTCGTCGACATGACCTATACATTCAAGCTGAATCGGGATAATCCGGATGAGTTGCACGAGATATGGGATGGGGCACACGTCCTGGCCGCCCTGCAGGGCCTCGCCAACAGGAACGGTGCGACGATCTACCAGTTTTTCATTGGTGGTGAATCCGGCAGTGTTGATCACTTCTGGCTGGATTGGATGCGCAAGGGTAACAACTGGCTTGGACGCCACCGCTTGCAGCGCGCTGCGGATATATCGGGACTGCGCGATCTGATACTTGCCCACAAACATCTGGTTCGTGGGCTGGTGGCGTATGACGAACATGTTCCCTCCACCTCGAACGTGGCCTCTACGGTGGCGGGGGTGGAAGATTTGTTGCCCATTCGATTTGATAAATCGCACACATCCCTGTTTTATTGGCTGACCGGCGATCCGACGGGGCCGCGGTTTGAGGTTAAAGTCTGGCTGATCCATCCGGACGGGTCGCCGCTGTTTACAGGTCATGGAATTATTCCGGGCAGTGCCACCGCTTCCACAAAAAGTGCTAAATGTGATGCTTATATCTGGGCCAAGGAACGCTATCTGGATACCGGGCGGTGCAATGCCGATAAAATGGGGTATTACATCGACGCTTATTGGTTGCAAAGGCCATCGGGCTATATTCCCAACCACACGCTGAGCAATCATGATTATTTTATCGCCCATCGCGGTTTTTTCTTCGATCTCTCGCCGTGGGCGGATGAAGTGCCGGTGGACGATCCCGCGCAGCCGTTGGGGACGGATCAACGCACCTTGCGGGCGATTTTGCGATCCGCCTGGAATCAAACCCATGGACAGCGGATGATCCATATCGGCGGATTTCCGCCGTGGGATAAAAAATACACCAACTATCCCGGTGCGGGCGGCAAACATGGCGGTGTGGCCACGGAATGGCAATACGCGTATATCGTTTCCTGTTTCAATGGCTATATGGACGCCGATGCGTTGGGGTTGGGAGCCATGGCCAATGCGTCGCTGTATCAGCATTATCCGCTTAAACGGCGCTATCCGCAAAAACTGCCAACCGCACATGACCTGCAACGGCGCAAGCTCATAAATTCGCAAGGTGGTGTCGCCGACAAATCGTACGTGGCCATTTATGTCGGCGATTACGATTCCGCCGCATGGCTATATCAGATGCTGCCTACGATGTGGACGGATCCGGCACGCGGGTCGATTCCCCTGGGCTGGGCGTTTGATCCGAATCTATCCGATCGGTTTGCCCCCGGCATGGTGTACGCGCGGAATACCAAGACGTCCAACGATCACTTTATATCGGGCGATTCCGGGGCCGGCTATTTGAACCCCGGGGCATTGCAAACGCCGCGTAAATTTTCCGGCCTGCCTTCGGGCATTGTTTCATGGCATAGGCATTGCGCGAAATACTACCGAATGTGGGATATTAAGTTGACGGGATTTGTTATTGACGGTGATGCGCCAGCCATGAATGATCAGGTGAAAGCGGCGTATGCACAATTCTCCCCGGATGGTATGGTCGGACAATACAACCCCCGGCACGGTGTCTTCGATGGAATGCCGTTTATGCCAATGGGTCAGGTCCCCGACGTCTCGCCTGGGGCCATGGCCAAGGTGATACTCCGGCAGACCACCGCCCACGGCGCTCAATTCCGCATTTACCGAACGATACTTAAGACGCCGACGTGGCACAAAGAGTTATTTGAAATATTAAAAAAATCCGCGCTGGGTAATCGAATTGAAATTGTGGATCCATATTCGCTGATGTTATTGATTAAAGGATTTACTAATGGATGATCTCTCACGGCGCAATTGGCTGGCCACCGTGGCCCTGGCGGGAACCGGTTTGGCGGAAAACCGCGCATCGGGCAACGCGACTGCCATAGGGGCACACATTCGCGGCGGATCCGCTGCCAATTCGTTCGCCCGTAACGTACTGGAATTTGGCGCGCGGGGCGATGCCAAAACGGACAATACTGCAGCCTTTCAAAAAGCCTTGGATGCCGCGTATTCCGCAGGCGGGGGCATCGTCCATGTGCCGCCGGGGCGGTATTTTTTCAGGGGGCATCTGACCATGCCCGCCAATACCTCGCTGGAGGGCGTGTTCCTGGCCCCCCCGGCCTATATTCACGCCAATCCGGCGAGCGGATCGGTGTTGCTGCCCACCGAGGGACGGGGCAGAGCGAACGGACCACCATTCATTGGTGTCAACGGCAACAACTGCACCATCTGCGGCTTGGGAATCTACTATCCGGATCAGGACCCCACGGCCGCCGAGCCAGCAGCGTATCCTTGGGCTATTGGGCCAGCCACGGCAGCACAAGTCGAGGATCTTTCCGTAATGGATGTGGCATTGACGAATCCATATCAGGGGATCAATCTTGCGGGAGCTCCGCGGCATTACATTGCCCGTGTGTACGGACATCCCATTAAAACCGGTTTAATCGTGGATCACGTTGAGGATATTGGCCGTATTGAAAACATTCATTTCTGGCCCTTTTGGGCCAAGGCAGGTTCACCCGTGTGCAACTGGATTCAGGCGCATGGGACGGCCTTTATCTTCGGACGATCAGATTGGCAGTATGTCTTTAACACCTTTTCGTGGGGGTACCACATCGGCTATCAGTTTATACAGACGCCCAGCGGCACCTGCAATGGAAATTTTCTAGGCATTGGCGCGGACTCCACTTTTGAGGCTCTTCGCGTAGACTGTGCACAACCAGCCAGCGGCCTGTTGATCACCAATGGTGAATTCGTCGGCATGATTGGCGCTGAATCACAGGGATTTGTGATCGGGCCGAAGAACATCGGTCAGGTTGTCATGAATAATTGCGGATTCTGGGGGCCGTCCAATCGTATCGGAACAATCCAGGGAACCGGGCCGGTCAGCCTGATCGGCTGTAATTTTCAGGCTTGGGACAAGAATGGCCGCGGTGCGCCGGCGATTCTTTGCGATGGGGCGCCAACGACGGTCATGGGTTGTCAATTTTTAACGCCCGGCAGGAAGAAGGCTGTCGGCATTACGAAAGGCTGTGCCGGGGCTATTGTTACTGGTAATACCAGTATGGGTAGCGCGTTTATCGTGGATCGTCCGGGGCGATTGGCGCGAACGCGGTTCCAAATTCACTCCAATATTGCGGCAGGAGTGTAAATATATCCTTGGCGGTCAAACCTCCAATTGATGACGGCTTGGTTTTTATAAAAGGTTAGGATTATTTATGAACA
>JAKATV010000024.1 GCA_021818565.1 Planctomycetota bacterium | reverse complement strand
CTTCCTGTCCGGGAGGCCATGGCTTATATCTCCGCACCGCCGGAGGCTGCGGAAACCCGTCGTTTTTTCCAGCCTTTTGCATCCGAACAGATGCGGTCACACCGCGTGAGCACTATGGTAAATCGAATCGAAAACGATAGTCCCGCATGTATCCAGTCGTATGCTCCGCCTTCAGGGGCACAGGGGGCTTTGTTTTCGTAGTGTGCTTTATTAAGCATCCACGATCCTTATTTGCCGTGCAATCGACTCCAAGCATGGTCGTTGGGTATAATACGGTAGGCAGTATAAGGAAGGCAGTTTATGTCAAAAAAGACCAAACCAATGGATTTCACGCGCCGCAAATGCAAAGCCTGCGAAGGCGGGGTTAAGCCGTACAGTGAAGCTCAGATCCATAAACTGCTAAAATCGCTTCCGGACTGGGAATTTAGCAACGGTTCGCTGGTTCGAGCGTTTGAATTTATGAATTTCTACCAGACCATGGCGTTTGTCAATACGGTGGCTTGGTTGGCGAATATGGAGAATCATCATCCGGATATGGAAGTCGGGTACAGCCGATGTGTGCTACGGTATAACACGCATGCCATAGGCGGAATTTCGGAAAATGACTTCATCTGTGCCGCTAAAATAAACGCGATGCTGGCCCTGTAATACCGATTCTCATGGGAAGGAAGTTATGCCTGAAGGATCTGTAAAAAAGCGGAAAGTGCTGCTTCTTTCCGCGTCGGCCGGTACCGGGCATGTGCGGGCCGCCGATGCCTTGCTGCGAATATGTCAACAGCATCCTGGCGTGGGAGAAGTGCAGCACTGGGATATGCTCAAATATACCACGCGGCTGTTTCGGCACATTTATTCCCAAACATATCTCGATTTAATTAACAAAGCGCCACGCATGTTGGGATGGATATACGATACGTTCGACACGCCGTGGCGAAATGAAAAAATGCGATTGGCGTTTGAGAAGTTTAACGCGCGCCCGTTTCTCAAAGCCACCATGGCATTTCAACCGGACCATATTATCTGCACCCATTTTACGCCCGCGAGTCTTTTAGGCTGGTTGTATGAAACAGGTAGAAGCCCGGTGAAGCCTGCCATTGTCGTGACCGATTATGACTGCCATGCCATGTGGCTGAATCGCACCTACCAGCAGTACTTTGTGCTTCTGGATGAAACGCGGGAGTTTCTGGTGCAAATGGGAATTGATCCCCGCCGCATCAGTATGTCCGGTATTCCGATTGATCCGGTGTTTATGGAACCTAAATCCCGCGCGGCGGCATGCCATAAACTTAACCTCGCTGAAAATATTTTTACCATCCTGGTTTCCGCCGGCGGTTATGGTGTCGGCCCGGTGGAGGCGCTGCTGGCGGAGCTGCTTAAAATCAAGCGCCCGGTACAACTTGTGGTGATCGCCGGAAGAAGTGAGGAATTAAAACATCACCTTGATCAGATTGCCGGCCGACAGAATCGTAATGCCTCGGCAACGGTTATTCCGGTAGGCTTTACTTCCTTGATGGATGAATACATGGCGGCGGCTGATCTCCTGCTGGGCAAACCCGGCGGCCTGACCACCAGCGAGGCCATGGCGCGGAACTTGCCCCTGTGCATTGTGAACCCCATTCCCGGTCAGGAGGAACGCAACTCGGCGCATCTTCTGGAATGCGGCGTGGCCATTCGCAGTAACAATTTGCCGACGCTGGCCTGGAAAATTCAAAAACTTATGGACGATCCGCAACGCCTGGAGACTATGCGGGCAAATACGCGACAGTTGGCCCGCCCGCAAGCCGCCCAAAGCATCGTCGATACCGTTATGAATCTTCCGCTGGATGTGGAGGACAGGCCCGGGCGCGGACTCTTTTTGTCGGGCCGAATGGCCAGATCTCGCCTGTTGCGGAAACGTCGTATCAGCAGACTTGATGCCGCCAGTGCTTCCTGATTGGGCTTGATGTTGTATACGGATGAACTCGACTATACGCTTCCACCGGAATTAATTGCCCGCCATCCGGTCTATCCGCGTGATCACAGCCGGCTGCTGGTGTATCGGCGCGGTTCCGATGCGATTGATCATTGCCTTTTTTCTGATCTTCCGCATCTGCTGTCGCCTGGGGACCTTTTAATCGCCAACGACACGCGTGTGCTGCCGGCGAAACTCTCTCTGACAAAGCAATCAGGCGGGCGCATCACGGGCTTATTTATCGCCGAGATTTCGGCGGGAATCTGGCGCGTTCTCCTGCGGACGCGGGGCCGCGCTGCGGCAGGCATGCGGCTTACCGCACGGTCTGAAAAACGGGCCGATGTGCTTTGCTTAAAACTGCTGGAACGCGAAGCCGAAAAAGGCCAATGGATTGTAGAAGTAAATGATTCCAGACCGGCTCCTGAGGTTTTGGCTATATTCGGCGATGTCCCATTGCCGCCTTATATTGAAAAGGCACGCGAACTTAAACAGCAATCCGCTGCAGGGGGCCATCCCGGCGAATCGGCGGTACCTCCACCGCGCGGGGCGACGATCGAAAATATTGCTGATGCGCAAAATAGCGGCAGGCAAGATGCCTGCACCACCAGCAATGCGGATGGCGACAATTCCTCCGATGCGCAAAACTATCAGACCATATACGCCAGCGCCGCCGGTGCTTTGGCGGCGCCCACCGCCGGTCTGCATTTTACGCCCGAAGTGTTTGTAAACCTGCAACAGCGGAATATTCAGCGTGCTTTTATAACGCTGCATGTCGGCTTGGGGACGTTTTTACCAGTGAAAGCCGCTAGCCTGGATCAGCATCCGATGCACCAGGAAACATTTATGATTCCCCGCACTACTGTTGAAAAAATTCGCGAGCAAAAAGCGCGATCTGGTCGGGTGGTGCTGGTCGGTACCACCACCGTTCGGACGCTGGAAACAATGGCCGGCGTCATTCTTGATACCTCAAGGCCGCCGGAAGACTTTGCCGGTTCCACAAGTTTGCTTATTAACCCCGGATTCACTTTTCAGCTCACCGATGCGCTGATTACCAATTTTCATTTGCCCCGGAGCACGCTTCTGGCTTTGGTAGGGGCGTTAACGGGAATGGATCGTTTGAAAGAAATTTATCAGCAGGCAATCGCTCGCCGTTACCGCTTCTATAGCTACGGCGACGCCATGCTGATTTTACCCTGATGATGGCGGCACAAAATTCACGGTCGCGGAACATGCCCATCGCCGTTGCCACAAGTGCATGATCAGCTTCGTTTTGATCGATATTCCGCATACACCACATACGGTTCTACAGACGCTGCGAGAATTTGGGCCGGTTTATCAACAGCTCGCAGGCATAATGCGATGACGTTTTTGCCGCCGGGCCGGGTGTTAAGCCAGCATTCCGGAAGGTAATATTCCCGCTGTCCGCCGCCTTGCCAGAATCGGCCATATTCGTGTCCATTGACATAAATAAAGCCCGTGCCGGTAGCCTGAATTTTCAGGCACCAGGGCAACCAGATACCCGAATTCACCGGGGGCAAAACAAATTCTAAGCGGTGCCATGAAAGCAAGGCCGCTTTGGCATCATCGTTCGGGTGTCCCGTCAGGTCCTGCTGTTGCCAAGCCGAATCATCAAAATCAGGTTTATGCCATCCTAATTCAACGCCGGTTGGATGGGGCGAAAATTCCAATGAACCCACCATGGTGGATAATTTCGATAAGGCCATCGTTGAACTAAGTTTCACACCGCCAAGGCCTCCGGAGCCGCCAATATTTTGCACCAGCACCGCCAGGGTATTGTTTCCAACATGCAGAAGCTTTTCGGCGTTGAAGCTCCACGCCCGGTCCCAGTTATTGGTAGTACCGAGAAGTTGGCCGTTGACAAATATCCAGCCATTGTCATCTATTCGGCTAAAGTGCAGCACCGTTTTATGTTCTGTCAGATCTTCCTGGGTTATAGGCAACGTGGTGCGGAATATCGCGCTGGAGTTCGGCAACTCAATCTGCATAGCGCTAAGTGCATCTCTAGTTGTAAGTTCCTTCCAGCCGGAGGTCGAGACTTTGGCACCAATAAAAGGTGCATGCTTCGGATTGTGGGGTTGCTGCACCTCTTTCATTCGCCACGGATTTATAAGTTTTCCGGCAATGTTACCGGGCACCAGGGAAATATCATAGATTCCGTAGAGCGCTTCCATGCCCATTCCGCCGTTGGGGTGGCCCCGGTTTTCGTATACCAACGTGGCGTTATGCTGACCGGTTTCCATCAGCTTTCTTGACGTGTACAGCGCCGACGCGCCGGAGCCAGGCTTGGTATAAAGTATTTCGCCATTGACTATGGCGGTAGCACTGTCGGAGTTGTTCAACGTGGCGGTCAGCGCAACGGCCGAAATCTTCGGCGGCAGGACATGGAGATTTAACTTTGCGCGGTAATAGCTGAAACCCGATACATATACGCCCAACTCCGCCAATGATTGATTCCGCTTGATTGCCCGCCAATGAGTTGGTTCGGGATCAATGGCGGATTTAACGGACTCAATGGTCACACCCGACGGCAAATCCGTTGGACGATTCTGCTCCTCCTGCGGTTCCGGCAGCCATTTCCCATCATCGGCTGAGGTGACGCCCACCGGCAGGAAGAGAATCTTGGACCCGAAGGGTTCCAGTTCATATTGAAATTCAACAGTGCCCAATCCAGCAATGGCCGCATGCGCTTTACCGCTGCGCCGGTGGCCATGCTGATCAGTGCGAATAAACAAATAGATGCTGCCATCCGGTGCTTTGCGCGCCGCCAGATAGACATCAGAAAATCCGGTTTTGGCCTTCA
>JAKATV010000109.1 GCA_021818565.1 Planctomycetota bacterium | reverse complement strand
TCCCGCGTCTCACCGCGACGCCTACCCGTGAACGCCGGCGGTTTCCGGCGGATGCGCTATTGGCCTGCAAGGCTGGTCCAGCGCCCGACGCCCCTCATTATTCCCCCGGCCTTAATCCACTAGGTCGGAGAAGGGACGACCTCTACCACGTCGCTTTCTTCTGCTACGCACCTGAATAGGCGCGATGGCCTTTCTCACCGCCCTGCTATGTTGGGCACGCAGTTCCCCCACCAACTCCATTCCTTGGCGCGGTGTAGTGCCACGCGCAGCTGGGCCGCCGTGTTCGGCCTCCCACAAATCGCTCCAATCCCGCATGGCCATACCCGCATTCTTTCTCAATGCCCTTCTAAAATGCAGGCGGATATCCGAAAATCTTTCGGCTTTTCCGACGGTCCGGGAATCCCTCGTAATCTGTTCCAGCGGCCAGGACAATAGCAATCCCTGCCGAGCCAAGTATAATCCAACAGTCGTGATTTTATATTCATCGTGAAAGTCGAGCAGGGCGTAGCCGATCAATTGTCGAAACCATTTTTTGCTCTCCTGATAGTGCAGTGCTGTTTTTATGTCGATGAGGGTATTCCCCACAATCAAGTCGCCGTCTGCTCCGCCGACAATAGCGCTTCCTGCAAATTCAGGATTCAGCACGGCTGGTTGCTTGGTCAACGCGGCATGCTGTTTGTAAAAAAGCTTCGAGAGAATGCAGATATCCTCCACTTCTGAATCGGTGGTTAACGCCAATAATTTGCGATGGCCCCTTAGGGCTGCCTCGTTGACGGGGGCAAGTATTGCGTACTTTTGGCTCCGAAAATAAGCATCCAGACGGGCAAGCACGCCACAGTATTGCGCCAATAGGCGCTCCTTGTCAGTCGAGAGCCGTTGCCTAATCGGCTTCACCGTTTTTAAGAAATCTTGAAGATTGTTAAAAAACTTCCAGTAAGCCCCGATTAGCTCCTCGCTTCGTTGGCAGTCAAGCTCGAATGTTTCATCCCCTGCGTCACTCTCATCCGGGGTATTCGAATACGGGTGAAAACGATCCGTCCAACTTTTTACTGCCCTCCCGAGAGCCTTGTACGCAATGAGTTCTTCGCTGGGAGTGATGGAAAAGTAATACCGGATGCGGTAGTCGATTGCAGTACCCACGAGTGACCAATGACCGCCTGGAACCGGTACCGAAGGCTTCAACGTCGCTGCCTGCGCCATGTGTGTCCGCACCTCCCGCCGATAGCCATCCCAATTCGGCCATCGTGTGTCGATAAAGCGGCTTACGACGCTATCAGGATTTTTAAGAGCACGGCCCAACGACATAACCCATCCTCCTTTCGGCGGTCCTTACAGCTACCGCCCTTATTCCCGTAGCTCGGAAGAAAAATGCTCACTGTTTCCCCGTTTTTTTCTGCCGAGCGCCCGCCGCCTGCGGGCTCGGGGCATAGACCGCGTTATACCGATCTCTGCGGGCGGTATTCCGGTGGCGGTGGCCGGCATCTTGATGTGTCTTACCCCCTACGCTCTTCGCGTTGCTTTCTCCGATCTTCCGCAGGGCCAGACTGATCGTATCCGGCGTTCAATGCGGCCTTTTTCGCGCACCGTGAAGCAACGAATAGGCAGCGGCACCCAGCGCCAGCAGCACTGCGGCGGATGGCTCGGCCACATAGACATCAGTGAAAGATGAAACCCCGCCGTTGTCGGCTAACGGAGTAGGAGCGGCCTTTGCTGAGCCGCCCTGTTGCATCCACAACTGGTAGGTTGTGCCGCCTACATTGGATGCCGAGTCAATCGGCCCGCTGGCCACAAGGCCACCAGCGCCCTCAACGCTTCCTAATCCGGAAAAGCTAACCGGGCCGAAATCCGCCAGAGTAGGTAATGATCCGTTGACCGTGGGGTCTTCCACAATCCATTCGGCGGTCAGCCGTGGCTGCCCACTACCCGCAATGGTGATCGAAAAGTTATCCGGATTTCCGGCAGTCAAATCGCTTATCGCCAAGGTAAATTCCTTTGTTGAAGCGTTATAACTCGCAGAGGAAGAGATGAGGTCTCCGGCCCTAATCGGAATCGCGCCGGGTACCGTGATAGGTATTGAAGTCGGATCGGCCGGGAGCATTTCATACCATGCACCGTATTGCGTTTGGCCATTGACCACATTGGCAGATATGCCGATCTGCTCCAGCGCGTTTTCGTTAAGACCGTCAATCCCCACCCAGATCGACGAATAAGCGCTGGAACTGCCCGGCGGCGCTTGCACGGTCGGGACGTACCAGCTACCAGATACGGAGGAGACTGTGTATCCGGAATCCGCTGGCAAGGTATCAGCGTAACCCGACCAATTTGGGCTCGCCTCAAGTATCGGCGTTGCGAACGCCGCTCCGCCATCGCCGCAGGCTAGGGCCACACCAACGAGGCCACAGGAAAGGAACGCTAGTTTATTGCTCATGGGGCACCTCAATACCTCCCAACGTGCGATGGATCGCCCAACGACAACAAGCCTTAGCCGATACGCAAGGCGTATAATGGCTTATCGGGTAAGGTACCGCACAAAGAAAGTTGGATTAAGTGTACCATAAGCTATCGCAATACGGCAAATTGGTATTTTTCGATCGCAAGCCGCGATAGGCCATCCTTGGGGGCGTGGCAATTTTCTCGGACGGTCCGAGATGACGCTGGATCAGGCGGATAATTGCAGCGTTCTTGCGTTGGATAGCCAAGCCGGACGCGGCGGGGTAGAATTATTGCCATGAACATAACACATGAAATATTCGGCCATACCAAAGAAGCGCAACCGGTGGATATTTTTACCCTGACCAGCCCCGCCGGGTTGACGCTCAAGATTTGCTCGTATGGGGCGACGATCACCGAATTGCACACGCCGGACCGCAAGGGTGATCCGGCGGATATTACACTGGGGTTTGATAAGCTGGGGCCTTATCTTGGTGAGCACCCGTCGCTGGGTTGCGTGGTGGGCCGCGTGGCCAATCGCATTGCCAATGCCCGCTTCCGGTTGAATAAAAAAGATTATGTATTGTATGCCAATAACGGCACCCACAGCCTGCATGGCGGGAAAGTCGGCTTGGCCCGCAGGGTATGGAAATCTCAGCAGACCAAATTGAATGGCGTGCCGGCTGTGGAATTTTCCTATCATAGTCCGGATATGGAAGAGGGTTACCCCGGAACGGTGGATTTCAAAGCCATCTATCTGATGCCTGATAATCACTGCATTCGCCTGATCATGGAAGCCCGGACAGATTACCCCACACCGGTAAATCTCACGAATCATGCCTATTTTAATTTTCACGGTGCTGGTAATGGCAATATTCTGGATCATGAACTGACCATTCATGCGGATCATTACACGCCGGTGGATGCCTCCTTAATTCCCACCGGTGAAATTTCTTCGGTACACGGCACACCGTTGGACTTTACGCACCCCACCACAATTGGTTCCCGCATTGCCCAGGTTCCTGGCGGTTATGACCATAACTTTGTCCTGCGAACCGGGGATGACGCCTTGCATCCCGCGGCGCGGCTGACGGAAGCAACCACGGGCCGAGCCATGGAAGTTTGGACAACGCAACCGGGCGTACAGCTTTATACCGGCAATTTTCTGGATGGTCGCGTCAGCGGAATCGGTGGGCCGTATCAGAAACACGGCGGTTTGTGCCTGGAAACACAGCATTTTCCAAATGCCGTACATCATGGCCATTTTCCTTCGATTATTCTGCACCCGGGCCAGCACTATCACCATATTGCGGAGTATCGGTTTCCCAAACCGGTGTAACAGATGCAACAAGCCAAGTCGATTGGCACATGGATAATTGGGCAATGTGATTGGAGAAATAAGATGAAGACCTTGGCCGTGAAACAAATGGCGACCGCACTCACGGTGGCTATTTTAGTGATAGCGGGCATAGCAGGAATTCAGGCACGATTGCAGGCGGCGGCGGTGAATTCCACGGTATGTCCGGTGCTTTCGTTTACGATGGCGTCGCTGGCGGGAAGAAAAGTTCATTTAGGGCGGTACCAAGGCAAAGTGATTCTAATGGTGAACACCGCCAGCAAGTGCGGTTTTACACCGCAATATGCCGGGCTTGAAGCACTTTATAAGCGGTTTAAATCCAGGGGGTTTGTCATTCTGGGCTTTCCATCCAATGATTTCGGGCATCAGGAGCCGGGAACCGATAAACAAATCAGCACCTTTTGCACAGAGCACTACGGCGTGACATTTCCCATGTTTTCCAAGATTGATGTGAAAGGCCCGCACCAGTGCCCGCTGTATCATTACCTCACAGGCCGCAAGACCGACCCGCGGTTTGCCGGGGTGGTGAAATGGAATTTTGAGAAATTCCTGATTTCCCGCAGTGGCAAAATCGTGGCAAGATTCCGCTCGCCGGTTACGCCGGAATCAGCCATTCTTGCGAATGCCGTGAAGACACAATTAGCACAATAATCGGGTATGATGCCCCCGCGATGATCCAACTGCTTTTTGCACACTGGTATATATCTTTCCTGCTGCTGCTTTGGGGCGCGGCTTTGCTGATTGCCGGATGGGCGGCGCGGGTGGCCCAGTTCTTCAACCTGCGCATGCCGCGCGTGGTTGAACAGCCGCTGGCCAACAAGTTTCCCATGGTCGCGGTCATAGCACCCATAAAATCGGTAGACGCCAATACCCGTGAAAACATTGCCGCGCTGTTAAATCAGGACTATCCCAACTATCGCGTTATTTTTGCGGTGCAATCCGCGGATGATCCGGTATGCGATCTGATTCGCGCGGCCCGGGAAGAACATG
>JAKATV010000067.1 GCA_021818565.1 Planctomycetota bacterium | reverse complement strand
AAGTAATGCCGTTCGTAAATGATGCCCGTGGGGAAGCCAGGTTACTTGGACAGGCTCCTAGCTGACGAGGTTTCTGCCCCATTATGACTCTTTGCGACACCCGGTGTCAACGCGTGACAAACTCCGCCACTGGAAGGAGTTTGCTCATCTTTTCCGCCGGGACGCGAGGGGACCGGGAAAGACTGCTTTTGACCCGTTGGGGGCGGCAAGAGGTTACAGAAATTGGGTGTAACGCCCACCGGGAACCGCGGCAGCGCCTGAAGCGCTGCCGCCGCCGGAAACTGCCCCGCATCGGTGTAATGCTTCAGCGTCATCTTGTAATCCGAATGGCGCATCAACTGTTGTGCCAGTGGAACCGGCGTACCGGAGGCCGCCAGCATTGTGGCAAAAGTGCCACGGAACGAATGAAAATCCAGGCGGCGGCCAGAATCATCCTTGAACGCGATCCCCGCCGCGGCAAGGTCCGACTTCAGTGTGGCAACGTCCGGCAGGCCCGCTGCGCCGAATACCAATGGCCCGGTGCTGCGCGAACGCCACGCAGCCAATGCCGCCGCCGCGTCCGGATGCAGATCGATCCGGGCACGCCGGGCATTCTTGGCAATGGATGCCCGCACGACGATATACGCACTGCCGTCGCCGAGTACCACATCATCCCACCGCAATGCGCCCAACTCCTTGCGCCGCAGACCGGTCAGGGCCGCCACCAGGTACACCACCGCGCGATCACCGGCCACCGCCAGCAAACGCCGCAACTCGTCAGGTTCGAAGGCCCGGCGGTATTGCTCCCGCCGGGACATGTCCACCCGTTCGATGGATACAAGCGGATCCACACCCAACCGACCCGCCTTAACCAACCAGCCCACAAACTGCCGTAAATTCGCAAGATAATCATTGCAACTCTTGGGTGACAGGCCGCATCCACTCCGCCACTGTATAAACCCTGATGCGGTGATATCAGAAAGCACGGCCCAGGAACACTGCCGGAATAGCTTTCGCATCACCCACCCGATCGTATCGACGTAATCCCCATCCCGCCCCACTGATCTAAGCTCGGCTGTGAATTCCGCCAGATGATCCTTCAAAGGCCGCCCTTGCGACTGCCGCTGCACCGCTGGCGGAATAAGCCCCACCGACTCGCTCTCGGCTTCCGCCACCATTCCGCGTAAACGCCGCTGCGCCACAACCTTGTCCCGTGTGTGTAGACGCACCCGCACCAGCTTAGCATCCGGCAGGCGATAAACGCCCTGATATTCCCCACCCCATGCCGCCACCTTTACAACGCGCTCAATCACAATGCACCCCGCGATCCGCCAAGAAAACGATCCACATCCGATTCTGGCCAACGTGCCGCCCGCCGCACCTTGACCGGCCGGGGAAACTCGCCCGCCGCCACCATGCGGCTAACCGTCCGCTCGCAGACGCCCAGCCGTAACGCCACCTGCGCACGTTTGAGCATACCGGAAGACCCCGATCCACCACCGCAATTTTCATTTTTCCCAATCATCTTACCAACTCACAGAACCGCTGGTTGTCTGCCACCGGTTCACTATTGTACGCCGACGGACTTCTGTAAAAGCTCCCGAAATGGAGCCAAGCCGCGTGAATGCACCAGGCACTCGACGCGACTTAAGAAGTTTAGCAAGGGCAATGTGTAATGTCAAATAATTATTTGTAAGTCACAGCATTATGCCCCGTCATCCACCACCACGCGTTTCCGCTTATCGGCAATGGAAATCACGCCGTCGGCACCGTAGCGGCCACGGTACCAGTCGGTTACCTTACTCATGGCACGATAGAGATAATGCCGATCGGAATACGGCCCGTGCGCCGGGCATACATCCCGGAAGGATTCGATGCCCAGGATTGCACAATACTTTTTCCGGGTGTAGAAAGAATGCACCAGTTCGAGCACGCGGTACCCGAAAAGCTGGCCGGTCACCAAAGCCCCGATAGCGGATTCCAACTCGGTAAACGACAGGTGCCCATCTTGCTTCTGCCCGCCGCTGTAGGACATCGCCTTATTGATGATCGGCATAACCCTGTTGATATCCTCGCGGCTCAAATCAACATCAACTCCGCGTCGCCCGGCACTCTTGGCCATAATACACCTCGTAACATTTACCAAGTCATATCATAACACGGAACGCGTGATACCACAACGGCTTTACGAACAGCATGAATAATCAGGGCAAGACGCCCAAACGCCTGACCGGCGGATACCAAGCACACCGCGTACGCATGGCTCTTCGTAAACATCAATCCTGGGGTATCTTCCCGGCAGTTGCCTCGACCGTTTCGGTTTGTTGCCACCCTACTGTTCAATAGCATGGCACCACGAAAAAGCCGCAACAGGGCATCAGTTGCGGAAGTAACTCCTTGCCCCTTTAAAATTTCCACATTTTTTTTCTTGACATTGGGGCGGGGTAAACTAAACTTCTGTTTGAAATCCGCTGCTGGGCAATTTTCGCGGCGGAATGTCCAGCGTGATAATCGTGATGGCAATGGAACGGATATGAGTACGTTGATTGCCAATCTGGACCTGGAAAAACTTTCTGGGCATCTCGCCGCTGATGCTGGCGATTACGCCAAGCAGCGAACAAAATATCTCAATCTTGCGGGCACGCGGTATACGATTATCAGCCCAGAAATATATCGGATCGAAATTCGGTGGCACATGGTATTTTGTCGTCACCCAGCAAAATCGTTTGATCGTTTATTTTTTGCCATGGGTCTTCAGATTGCGTAAATGTAATCGGCGGAAGACTCGACCACTTCTTTTTCTCTGGAGCGCAAACTGGTGCCACCTCATCAGAACGTTCAGCTTGGTTGCCACCCGAACGGTCGATGGCAATTTCAGTCGCGTCTCGGATGATCTTTGGATCATTTTCTTCCATGACAAGTTCCTTTTAATGGATATTGCCCTACATGCCTTTGACAGTATACACCGCAAGGACGCCCAAATGCCAAGTACGAGTCGCTGCCAATTCATAGGAACGGGCTGGGTATTGGAAAGGCCCATAAAGAAACCACTTGAACGCACCAAACAATATATAGGTCGCCGATTGTGTTTCGCAACTGTTCCGCAACTTGTGGTCGTTGGCGGATATCGCTATTGTACCGCCTGCGACGAGCGACCAGCCAGTTTCAACTCAGTATGGCCTTTATCTCCACAAGGCGGTTCGTTTTGGGATTCCACCGCGCCGCGACATTATCGCCAATTCTAAATGGTAACGGGCCAACTTTGAACCAACTCTGATCCGGCCAGACTTTCCCGGTAGGATCCTGCACGATTGCTGGTTCGCTAAGCGGCCGCGCCGGCTGGCCCTCCAGCGTAATCAACGGCAGATCGTATGGTGTGATAGGCGTTAGACGGGCAATCTTTGCAGTTGCCGTGCCGCGGCGAGCCGTAACACCTACGGCTGCCGAGCTCTGAATGATTATCGTCAGGTCGTCGCCAGACAGCACCTCTTCCAACGCAACGCCCCTTCTTATTTGACCGTTTTCTTCGATAGTGATCTGGGCTTGTGGCGTAACCGCTATCGGCACTTGGACGATCCCCAAGCTATATGGGTCAAGGTAAAGCCGTCCAGTTTGAGTTCCACTGCATTCGCCGGTCTCCTCCCGATTTTCCGGATGGGGCAGCCACTGTGCCGGTGGCACCTCCGCCAGGGCCACATGCCGCCGCCATATAGCTTGAGCCAGGTCATTGGCCTTGCGGTAGGATCCGGATGTAAATAGCTGTTTAGCCAACGCTGCTTGCTGATGCTCTTGATCTCTAAGGGCCTTGCGCGGAATTGAATTTATCAAAGTGAGACTCCAGTCCGCATCGGCCCGCCAACCCACCAGGCTGGCCTCTGCCCTTAAACGGTCGCCGCCATAACTGCGATTGGATGCCACGAGGTCTTCCAGATTCCCCGGCCATTTTTGTTCCAGCGTCACGGCAAACAGGGATACCCAATCGGGCAAGCCGGAAGGGTGAAAATCAAATGCCACCCACACTTTACCGGAATTTTCAGCCATATCCCCTAAATCCAGTTGACGCGTGACAATTCCACCGTTAGACATCTGATCGACTTTTCGGAGATTTCCCCGACTGGTACCGGCGTACACGGTCAGATGACTGCTGGTGCTATTCTGGCGAAAAACAAAAGCTCGCGCGGTATAGGAAAGAAGTATTTTGCCAAAAGTGTTCTTGCCCGTGAGATTGCGGCTTTCAAAACACATCAACAGGCGGGTGGTCGTGTTTAACCGTGTTGAAAATAAATGTTTGCCGCCCTGCGGCCAACCTTGCAAGACCAACCCCGGCCCCGTTTTAGAAAAAACGGCATGGACATTGTGGTCGCGGTCGGCGTTGCGAAAATCGCGACAGAAAATAATTGGCCGCCACGGCTGCGGACGAAATTCGCCCCACCCATTGGCCAACGACGGCGTGATCTGGCTAAGTTGCGGCATTGAGGCATTAAACAATGTCAGATAGCTGCATCCACCGGCATACGCCGCGTGAACATCCTCAACGACCCCCGACGCAAGACTGCCGCCACATTCCCGGTTCACCCCAGCGGGGACACCAATTTCCCGGAACTCTTCCAGCAGCGCCACGTCCCGGAAAATATCCGCCCATTCGCCACCGAACCGGCCATATTTCAGCACGCCCACCTTGGCCGCATCCATAAGGTTTTCGAACAAGCCACCGGTCCGATTTATAAATGTATGCGTGTATACCCGATCCGCCAACGGCGATTGTCCAAGCCCTTTGCGTATAGCCGTGTGAATTTGAGTAT
>JAKATV010000034.1 GCA_021818565.1 Planctomycetota bacterium | reverse complement strand
CGATCCACATACCGGACAAACGCGACGACCTTCAAAGCGGCGGCTTAGCACATTTTCATCGAGAACAAAATTAACCACCAGATCCAGCGGCTTGTGAATGGAATCCAAAAACCCGGCCAAATCCGCAGCCTGCACCAGGGTGCGGGGAAAGCCATCCAGGACAAATCCGCCATGAATCCGGGCCACCCGGTCTTCCATGACACGAATCATCAGATCATCAGGCACAAGTTTGCCATGATCAATAAAATCCCCGATTTTAAGTCCCAAGGGCGTGCCCGCGGATTTTTCCGAGCGGAGAATATCCCCGCTGGACAAATGGGCTATTTTCATTCGATGCGCAATTCGAATGGCTTGCGTGCCTTTGCCCGCCCCAGGGGGTCCCAGCAAGGCCAGTCTCATGCGGCTGATCCTTTAATGTTCTTCTGCCCCGGCAGCGTTTTGGAGGATCCCTGTGCCGCGGAAGGCTTTTTCCGGGCGGCTACGGAAGTATCGCTTTCCAACAATCCACCGTAGTTGCGCATCACTAAATTAGCTTCCACGCGGTAAATAAAATCCAAGAGAACACTGACGACAATTAACAGACCGGTTCCGCCTAAAAACTGCGTGATCATAAAGCTCACGCCCATGTACCGGGCCACAATGGTTGGCATCAGGGCGATAACAGCCAGAAAAGCGGCTCCGCAATAGGTAATGCGCGTCATGACCTGTTCGAGATATTCAGCCGTGCGCGGACCGGGGCGCAGGTTACGAATAAAGCTGCCGTAGTCCCGCAATTGGTCGGCCATTTCTTTGGGCTGGAATTGCACGGTATTCCAGAAATATGAAAAGAAGAAAATCATGATGACATAAAGCACAATGTAAATGTAATGCCCCGGCTCAAGCGACTCCTGGATGACCTGAAAGGCGTAGAACTGGCCAAACCGCGGAGCCAGCCAACCCAAGAGCACGTTGGGAATTAAAATCAGCGAACTGGCGAAAATGATCGGCATAACGCCGCCATGATTCACCCGCAGGGGCAGGTACTGATTACTCATTCCGCCGTACATGCGACGGCCACGCATTTGTTTGGCCTGTTGAATACCGATGCGGCGTTGGCCCATTTCCAGCGTAATGGCGGCCGCGGAAACACCCACAAATGCCGCGATTAAAAACAGCACTGTGCCGATGCCATAAGGGTGCGAACCAGCCGAAGATACGCGGAAAGAGGATTGATCCCACACATCTTGAATTGCCGCCGGCATTCGGGCAACGATACCGGCCATAATAATCAGCGATACGCCATTACCAATACCGTAAGCGTCAATCTGCTCGCCCAGCCACATTAAAAATACACTGCCGGCGGTCAGAGCAACCAGGCCGGAAATCCAGAACAGTGTGTAATGGTGATAAAAGGTGTCGGCGTATAAGAATCCGTGGGGGCTGCTGGCCGAAGATCGCGTAAGATATCCCATCCAGACGAAGGACTGAATCAGGCACAGTACCACCGTGGCATAGCGGGTCCATTCATTGATTTTCCGCATGCCTGGCTCGCCTTCCTTCTGAAGTTTTTCCAGAGAAGGAATGACCGTCCCGAGCAATTGAAAAATAATCGCGGCACTGATATAGGGCATGATGCCCAGGCCAAAGATGGTGCTTAAACCTAAATTACCACCGGAAAACAAGCTAAGATAACTGCTGATCTGCCCGAGCGGAGAAGAGCTGGAACTGCTGACAAATGAACTTAAGGCGTGCGTATTAACACCGGGAAGCGGAATATAAAATCCGATGCGATAGACGCACAACAACCCAATAGTAAACAGGAGCTTGGTTCGCAGCTCGGGTATTTTGAAAATGTTCAGAATGGTCCGAAACAAAACGACCTCGCTGCAAAAAATGCCCTCACCGGCATGGAAACCTTAAAAACATCCACCTGCCGACAACAGCCGCCGGACCCGGTATTTTACCAACTGCACCCGCCATGACCCAAATCATCCGGCACGCCGGCGGTCTTACCCAAAAATCAAACTTCCCGGATCAGGCCTTCTTTTCCGATTCCGCGTGACGCGGACGGAAGCGACCGGTCTTCGGGTTCACCTTGTCTTTGTTGCGGTCAAGTTCCAAGGTTTTGGTGCTGCCGCCGGCATCGGTGATTTTCTTTTCCGCCTGTTTACTGAATTTCCCGGCTACCACATGCAGCTTCCGCGACAATTGGCCGTCGCCCAGAATCTTCACGGGTAATTTCTCATCACGAATTAGCCGCGCGGAAATCAGGGCGGCGGAATCCACGGTCTGACCGTCCTGGAAGAAGCGGTTCAAATCATGGACGTTTACCACGCTGAACTTCTGAGCGAAATAATTGTTGTTAAAGCCGCGCTTGGGAAGCCGACGGTAGAGCGGTAAATTTCCGCCTTCCGAACCAAAGGCCGGCCCGCCACCCGCTCGGGCACCACTGCCCTTGGTCCCGCGACCGGAGGTTTTACCATGTCCGCTGCTTTCGCCCCGCCCGATACGCTTGCGCTTTTTATGAGCGCCGGCCAATGCGGTAATTTCATGAATCATCATATTAAATATCTCCTGCCGACGGTATCTTTTTAAATCGATCCGCCAAAATTAGCAACCCAGGCGGCATTAACCAATGGTAACGCCGCGGTTCTGCTCAATAACTTCCTTGGTGCGAAGCGATTCCAGCGCCGCCAATGTTGCCCGGCAAAGATTCTTCTTATTGGTGGAACCATATGCCTTGGTCAACACATCACGAATGCCCACGAGTTCCAGCAACGGGCGGACAAAACGTCCGGCCTTGACGCCCGTTCCGGGGCGGGCCGGCACAAGCTTGATCCGGCTGGCACCGAAGCGACCGAGCACTTCATGAGGAATCGTTCCGCCATTGAGCGAAATTTGCACCATCCGCTTACGGGCATCCTTGGTGGCCTTTTCCACGGCCGCAGGCACTTCCTTGGCCTTGGCATATCCCAGACCGAGATTGCCATTGCGGTCTCCCGCGGCTACCAGTGCCTCGAAGGAAAAATTCTTACCGCCTTTAACAACCTTGGCGCTTCGGAATACGCCAACTGTACTGGACTCAAGGCCACGATCTTCATCAAAATTGCGTTCTGCCATAATCGAACCTGTCTATACCTGATTTCGGAAACTTAAACAACTCAACATTCATGCCTTGTGATAATTTTTATTATCGCACCGGCCGGCTCGCCCCACGGGCGAACCATTAAAACTGCAAACCGCCTTCGCGTGCGGCATCCGCCAAAGCCTTCACCCGGCCATGATAGCGATAGCCACCGCGGTCAAATGCGACTTTCTCAATACCCTTTTGCCTGGCCCGTTCGGCAATCTGTTTGCCGATAAGCACAGCGGCTTTCACATTGCCGCCACTGCCGGTGGTTCCCCGAAGGCTTTTTTCCAGTGTGTTGGCTGAAACCAGCGTTCGTCCTGTGGTATCGTCGACGATCTGCACCGAGATATTTTTCAAGCTGCGGAACACCGACAGTCGCGGCCGCTGGGTGGTTCCACGCACCACACCGCGAATTCGAGCCTTGCGCCGATCCTGGCGTTTTAGTTTAATGGCACTGATTGAACTCATGACTGCACCTTAAGTTTTAATTTACGCGAACCACCGCGCCTGAATTCCATTGAACAAAAGTCGATACCTGTCAGATCGACACCGCAACTCCATACAACGGCGATTACTTGGCACCGGCACCGGCGAACTGTTTGCCCGCCTTGCGCTTGACCACTTCGCCAACATAGCGAATACCCTTGCCGAGATATGGCTCGGGCTTGCGTGACCGGCGGATATCCGCCGCGAGTTGCCCGACCATCTGCTTGTCAGCGCCGGCAATGTTAATGCGTGTGCCCTGACCTTCGATTTTAACCGCCACACCCTCGGGCACGGCAATTTTGATCTGATTGGCATAGCCCACCGAAAGGGCAATCACTTTGCCCTGCAATTCGGCCTTGTAACCAACGCCTTGAATTTCCAGATCAGCGGTAAAGCCATCTGAAACGCCCTTGATCATATTGGCGATCAACATACGGGTCAGGCCATGCACGCTGCGGCTGATTTTTTCATCATCCGCCCGCTGCACCAGCACTTTACCGGCATCCATTTTTACCGTCACATTCGGGTGGTGCTGCAAAGACAGTTTGCCTTTCGGTCCTTCCACACGGATATCCCGTCCCTGAACGGCGACTTTCACGTTCGCCGGGACGGTTACGGGCAATTTTCCAATTCGGCTCATATTAACCTCGCCAATGTCGGCACACTATTACCGGCGGATGTTACAGCCCAAGGCTTGGCATCCGGCCGGCCGCAGTTGCCACAATCATCAATACACTGTCGCCAGAAGCTCGCCACCGATATTCTGCTGGCGGGCCTGACGGTCACTTAGCACTCCACGGCTTGTGGACAGTACCACAATACCCATTGAATCCAAAACGCGCGGAAATTCCGTCACGCCGCGATAGACACGACATCCGGGTTTGCTGACCCGTTGCACATGGCGGATCAGCGATTGGCCATCGGTATTGTACTTGACGGTCAATCGGATCAGGCCCTGCTTGGTTCCGTCGTCGAGAATGCTGTAATCGACAATGAAACCTTCTTCTTTAAGTACTCGAGCAATGCCTTCACAGATACGTGAATTTTTTACATCCACCGTTTTATGCCTGGCATGAGCGCCATTTCGCAACCGTGTGAGCATGTCCGCAATCGTATCGGTCATGATGTCCTCTTGATTCTGCTTTCGCCGTTCAAATCCAACACTTTAACGTAATCATTCAGCCTGTTT
>JAKATV010000057.1 GCA_021818565.1 Planctomycetota bacterium | reverse complement strand
TACTCACTACTCATTATTCATTTTCCTCATTATGCCCCGGCACTCCCCCCTATAGCCCTCAACGATGTCACTGGATTCCAGGTTCTGGATTGTGGATTCCGGATTCCAAACGACGCCGCATCCCGGTTTGCCGGGATTTGACAACTGAATACTTCTTGTATCAGATAGCTTGGTCGAAGCTACGGCGATCGCTCTATCCCCAAACAAAACTCGCCCCCGCCGCGCCTGCACCGCGCAATTCTGAAACTACCGACCACTACTGATGAATACTGATCAATACTGATCAATACTGACCAATACTGTAATCCTGAATGCTGGCGGCCACAGCCGCCCAAAAAACATCTCGAGCATCTAGAGCAACTTGAACCAAACCCGCTGAAATCAACGCTCCCATCAACTTGCTCAACTTGAGCAAGTTGCCCCGCTAACTTGAGCATCTTGACTCCTCAACCCTCTACTTTCCACTCTCAACTTTCTCCTCTCTCGGCGGCCGCCGCCGCCTTGCAGAATCGTCACAGGCCCCCATAGTGAGGGGCGGGGCCTTTTAGTTTTCTTAGGTGGCATAAAATTGCCTGACTAGCGATGATTGAGGTATCCGGCCATGGAAGGCTGGATGAGGATAGTGATAATGGGTGGCGTTTTGTTCGCGCAACACGGACCCTGTGACCAGATCGTTAAAGCCCGCTTTGATAATCTGCCGGCGGTGAAGGAAGACCAGCCGAGGTTGCTGATCGACGGATGGCAAAATATTGCGGCCGCACGTCGCCGGCACTCCGTCAGGGTCAACGCATAAAGCTCTTAAATTCGTCGGAATTCCAGAAAATTACAAGACCCTGATCGTGACCAAGATTCGTTAAAAACTCCATCGTAGACTTGTTGATAAAAATCCCATATAATTCAGCAGATTTATCCGCGACTGAAGTCAGCGGTGAGGGCGGAGTAGTTTCAATATTTTCTCGTGAGGCTTGTTTATCAGTACCATGAAATATGATTCATCCGAAGAACGTTCGGAATTGCCCCCTGACACACTGTTTGTTCCTGAATCCGCGTCGCCCGGTGATTTGATCGCCGGGCCGGCGGATGCCGTGTCGCGCGACGATTCCGCAGGTGCAGCTAAACCGCGCCGGCGGCGGCGGGGCGGCAGAGGGCGCGGCGGACGGGGCCGCGGCAAGACCGTGCGCCGTAAAGCTCCAGCGCCAACCGCCGAGACATCTGTCACAGCGGCACCGGACTCCCTGGCAGCGTTGCCCGCGGTATATCAGAGCGCAAGTACTGATAAACAATTACCCGAAGCATCAAGCACGCAAGAGGCTGTCCCGCCGGCCCCCTCGGTAGCACCACGCCCCGTAGAACCGCCATTGGAGGATACGGTGCCCGAGGATTCTCAGCCCGCCGGGTCGCCTGGGCCTGCGGTTCCGGCACCGGGTTCAGTCGGCAGTGCGGGATACGCTGTTCAGCGTCCTAATCCGGATAGACTTGTCGTTCGCGCCGCGCCCGGTCTTGCGCGTCATTCCGGCCGCCGATCCTTCAGTCAGGGAAAAGTGCGGCATCAATTCCGCCCGACCGGTACTTCGCGCAGCATTACCTCCAGTGGAATAACCGAATCGCTTATTCCGGATTTAGTCCCGCCGGCACCGGCGCATCGTCATCAGACCCGTTGGCAGGCGGATTCGGCCGGCAAATCTGGCCACGCGGAAAATGTCGGGATGGCTCCGCCGTCCCCGACGCAGGAAACCAGTGCGGTTCGTTCGCCGGATTCCGATAGCGCCGCTCCGGCGGATGAGGCAGCGCCAGAGCTGGACAACTTGGATGACGAAGTGCCATTATCTAAGCCAGTTGCCCAGAAGAAAGGTCCGCCCCGGATCATGCTGGTCAACGTGGCGGATTCAGAAGAAGTTCGCATTGCCATTGTGTGCCAAGGTGTGTTGGAAGAGCTATACACGGAGCGGGCCAGCCATGATCTGCATGTGGGCAATATCTACAAAGGCCGCGTAACCAATGTCGAACCGAGCATCCAGGCGGCGTTTATCGATTTTGGAATCGGTAAAAATGGCTTTCTGCACATCAGTGATTTGCATCCACAATATTTTCCGCAGCACCATAAATCAACGGCAAAAATGCACGCCGCGGGTGCCAAAAAAGCCGATGCTTCCGAACTTTCTGAAGGCTCCGAATCTACCGAACCGGATTCGGCCGCCAACTTTGAAGAAATCGGGGGTGAAATGGATGAACTCTTTGATGAAGATGCGGAAATACTGGTGGATAATGATCACATTGCGCCCATGGAACGCGTGGGGCGCAAAACGCCGCGTCATTCGCGCCCGCCGATTCAGCAATGCCTGCGGCGCGGGCAGGAGATTATTGTTCAGGTAACCAAGGAAGGCATTGGTACCAAAGGTCCCACGCTGACCAGTTACATCAGTGTGCCGGGGCGATATTTAGTCATGATGCCCGGTATGAGCGCTTTGGGTGTCTCCAGAAAAATCGCGGACGATGAACAGCGCCGCGCCATGAAACGCCTGTTGCGGGAACTCAATCCGCCGGAGAACCTCGGTTTTATTATCCGTACCGCCGGTATGGACCGCACGGCCCGGGAGTTGCAGCAGGATTTGCATTTTCTCGTGCGCATCTGGAAGCGCATTACCCATCGGCTTGATACCCAGCGCACACCCGCGTTGCTTTATGAGGAAAGTGACCTGGTCATTCGCAGCATTCGGGATTTAGCGGTGCAGGAAATGGACCGTATTGTTGTGGATGATCCGGATGTCGCCGAGCGAATTCGTGATTTCCTCACCATCGCCAGTCCGGATTCCAGCCTGGTTGAATTGTACCATGATCCCATGCCGCTGTTTATCCGGTACGGCGTGGAACGCGAAATAGAAAAAATCAACAGCCGCCGGGTGGAAATGGCCAATGGCGGTTCTCTGGTTATTGATTCCACCGAGGCGCTGGTCGCTGTGGACGTTAATTCCGGGCGCTATCGTGAACAGCGTGACGCGGAGCTTACCGCCTACAATATCAACAAAGACGCTATTGGCGATTTGTGCCGCCAACTGCGTCTGCGGGATCTCGGTGGCGTGATTGTCATTGACTTTATTGATATGCGGTTAGATCGGCATAAGCGGGAAATTGAGCGCTTGCTCCGTGATGAGCTGCGCAATGATCGCGCTAAAACCAAAGTGCTTCGCATGAGTCAGTTCTGCATGATTGAAATGACCCGCCAGCGAGTTAAACCGAGTTTGAAACGCGGCATATATCAGGACTGCCCCCATTGCCGGGGCACCGCCCTGATTAAAACGCCTGAAAGTGTCACGCTGGATGTGATGCGCCGCTTGGCCGCTGCCACGCTGCATAAGGACATCGCCCGGATTGACTTAAAAGTCTATCCGACGGTTGCCGGTTACCTGCTGAATAAAAAGCGCCGCGAGTTGGTGGCCATGGAAGACCGCACCGAGAAAAAAATTGTCATAACGCCCGATGCGGCGCTACCTGATGATTCGGTGCTTATTGAGGCTTATGACATTCGTGGAAACTTAATCAACATCGCCACGTGACCGGCGCATGTTGCGCCTTATTCCGCTTCGGATTGATCCACGCGCTTGATGTTCGCCCCCAGCGCGTGCAGGCGCTCTTCAATTTTTTCGTAGCCGCGGTCAATATGATACACCCGATTAATGGTCGTTGTGCCACGGGCCGCCAGTCCGGCCAGAACCAGAGCAGCCGAAGCCCGCAGATCACTGGCCATCACGGGTGCGCCGATCAGTTGCTGTTCGCCTTCAATAATAACTGTCGCGCCTTCGCGGTGCATCCGCGCGCCCAATCGGGTTAACTCCGCGACGTGCATAAAGCGGTCGGGAAAAATCTTCTCCGAGACAATGCTGTTGCCGTTGGCTAAGGCCAATAACGCCATAAACTGCGCCTGGAGATCCGTGGGAAATCCCGGATAGGGTTGCGTGGTGATAATGGCCGCTTCCAATCTGCGTGCGGATGCCACCGTCACGCCTGCGCCGCTTTTTTCCACAATAACCCCGATGCTTCGCAGCTTGTCCACAGCGGCCATTAAATGGTCAATGCGGACATTATCCAGATTCAACTCACCATTGGAAATGGCCGCCGCAACCATAAAGGTGCCGGCTTCAATGCGATCGGGAATAATCCGATGTTCGGCACCGTGCAGTGCCGGAACTCCCTGCACAACAATACGCGGTGTGCCATGCCCGGATATTTTGGCACCCATGCTGGTGAGATAATCGGCTAGATCCACAATTTCCGGTTCACATGCGGCACATTCAATGACGGTCGTGCCCTGGGCCAGCGTTGCGGCACTCATGACATTGGCCGTGCCCAGAACGGTCGAGCCAAAATTGCCGCCAAGGAATATTTCGGCACCATGTAATTTGTCGGCATGGGCAATAATATCGCCGCCTTCCAGTTCAATGGTGGCTCCCAACGCCCGCAGTCCGCGCAAATGTATATCTACCGGCCGGTCGCCAATGGCGCAGCCGCCGGGCATGGAAACGCGCACATGGCCGCGTTTGGCCAACAGCGGCCCCAGAACGCAAATGCTGGCCCGCATTTTGCGCACGACATCGTAGGGGGCATGGGAGCAGGTTTCGTCAGCGACTTCAATTTCGAGTTTGCCGTCGGCTTGTCGATCTACGCGGCAGCCCAGAAGTTTAAGTAATTCAATTTGACTGCGGATGTCCTGCAGATTGGGAATATCAGCGATAACGGATTTACCATCCGCCAGCAGAGCCGCCGCCATGACTGGCAACGCCGCATTTTTA
>JAKATV010000261.1 GCA_021818565.1 Planctomycetota bacterium | reverse complement strand
ATATCTAATTAAAATTTCGTAAACGTGTATTTACATCGCAATGCTTGTAAATTTGTGTTTTTTTAGGTATATTCAGGCACTATGATTACCGCGAAAAAACGCAAATTATCGGTGCCTCCCGCCAAGCGCAAACGTGAGAAAGCCTCTCGCGGTAAATTGAAGCGCCACAGTGTCGCCGTTCAAGCCGGAAAAAAGTCATCGCGGTCCAAAGCTCCTGCGGTTGCCATTAAAGTGGCCCCCGTGTTACCACCAGAAAATAAGGCTTACGCCAAAGCCATTGATTTTCTCATGAGCCATACCGACTACGAGCGCATGCGCGTGGTCCGATATAATACCACAACATTTAATCTTGATCGCATGAGGCAATTTCTCGAGGCACTAGGGAATCCCCATCAGGCGTACAAAACCGTCCATATTGCCGGAACCAAAGGGAAGGGCAGTACCTGCCATATGGTTGCCGCAATGTTGCGCAATGCCGGGTTTAAAGTTGGTTTATATACCAGCCCTCACCTGCTGAATTTGCGCGAGCGAATCTGCGTCAATGGGCAACATATTACCGAGGATCAATTCGTTGCGCTGATGAAGCGCATCGAACTGGCTGTTAAAAAGCTCGGATCCAATAAGCCGACATTCTTTGAAATTCTCACGGCCATGGGTTTTGCCCATTTTGCTGATGAGCACGTTGATATTGCGGTCATTGAAACTGGCCTGGGCGGACGTTTGGACTCCACCAATGTGATTACTCCGGTGGTCACGGCAATTACCAATATAAGTTACGATCACATGGCGGTGCTGGGAAATTCCTTAACCAAAATAGCGGAAGAAAAAGCCGGAATTTTCAAAAAAGATGTGCCCGCGCTTTCTTGCCTCCAGGAGCCGGAGGTGGCTGCCACACTTAGCCGCGTTGCACAACAGGTGCATGCACCGCTGGAATTTGTCGGTACGGATATTGAATTCAGTCATCGCTTTGAAGTCACGCGTCCCGTCGGTCCGCATGTCCGGGTATCTCTTACCACCGTGCGGTCGCATTTCGAGCATTTGACTGTGCCGTTAATTGGCGAGCATCAGGCGGTCAACTGCGGATTGGCGCTGGCTATTCTGGATAAACTCAAGGCCGGCGGACTGCTGTTTAACGACGCCAAGGCCGTGGCCGGCCTTCAGGATGTCAAATTGCCCGGTCGCATTGAAACCGTTTGGCATGATCCGCGTGTGATTATCGACGGTGCGCACAATGCGGCTTCGGTTAAAGCGTTATTCCGCGGCATCAGCCAATATATTCCCTATGACAGCATGGTTGTTATCTTTGGCTGCAATTGCGACAAGGACATTGACGGCATGTTGGAGCAAGTGTCCCTGGGAGCTGATAAAGTCATTTTTACTCGCTCGCACAACAATCCTAAAAGTGCCAGCCCCGATGAGCTTTCCGCGCGCTATGTGGATCGCTTTGGCAAAATGGCCCAGGCGACGGAAACTTTTGCGGATGCCATGGATATTGCCGCCCGCGCCATTTCCCGTGAGGACCTCATCACCGTAACGGGGTCGTTTTATCTCATCGGAGAGGCAAAACGCCTTTTCATGGGCCGCACCGCCGCGAACAATAACGTCGCGCCGTTATAATGTGACAAATTGTCGGTAATCTTGCATCGCCCCTGCCCGCACCATAATATCAGTTAGGGTTCGCCGGAATCCGCTGCTACAATACAGTGATGATATCGCCTCGAAAACCCTATTACCTTTGCGGAAAGCCTGAATTCAGCGACTCCTTGCGCGCGGTTAAATCGTTGCAGGACGGCAGCGTTCTGGCGGAAGTGGCCTATGCTGACGCGGCTGCCGTTGAGCGGGCTTTGGTCGGTATGACTGATTCCATGCCGATTATGCGTAAACTTAGCGCCCTACATCGGCGTAACACCTGTGAAGCTGTTTATACCGCCTTACTCAAGCGGGCGGAAGAATTTGCCTGGCTCATCGCTCAAGAAGCCGGTAAACCCATTAAAACCGCGCGGGCTGAAGTGGCCCGAGCGCTGACAACTTTCCGTCTGGCGGTGGAGGAATCCACGCGCATCGCCGGTGTGCAATTGCCGGTGGATATTGATGAACGCAGCGAAGGGTATTATTGCATCGTTGAACGCGTGGCGGCGGGACCGGCGGTTTTTATCACCCCCTTTAATTTTCCGCTGAATTTGGTAGCGCACAAAGTGGCCCCGGCGCTGGCTTGTGGTTGTCCCTTTTTATTAAAGCCCTCTGACCGAACGCCTCTGACGGCCCTGCTCCTGGGCGAACTGCTCATGCAGGGGAATTTGCCCCCTGGGTCGTGGAGCATTCTGCCTTGTGATGTACAGCATGTGCCAACGATGGTCCAAGATGCGCGCGTGCGGATTGTATCATTTACCGGTTCCGTCAAAGTGGGATGGGAATTGCAGGCCCGGGCGGTGGGGAAGCGTATACTGCTGGAACTGGGGTCCAATAGTGCTGTGGTGGTGGAGCCGGATGCCGATATTTCTCAGGCGACTTCCCGCATTGTCCCGGGCGCGTTTGGATATTCCGGGCAAAGCTGTATCAGCGTGCAGAGAATATTTCTGCATCACAGCATTGCGCCCCAGGCACTTAAACAGCTCGTGGAGAAAACGTCTGCCCTGCGGGTTGGTGCTCCGTTGGATGAAAGCACGGATGTTTCCTGCATGATTGATCAGGATGCTGCCCGGCGCGTGGAGCAATGGGTGCGGCAGGCCGTGGACGGCGGAGCAAAATTGTTGTGCGGCGGCCATCGTGACGGAGCCTTTTACATGCCGACTCTTTTAACCAATGTGCCGGCCAACGCCCACCTCGCGTGCGAAGAAGCCTTCGCGCCCGTGGCAATAATCGAAGAATACGATGATTTTTCGCAGGTGCTCAAGAAAGTCAATGAATCTCCGCTGGGAATTCATGCTGGAATATTTACTCGAGATTTATTCAAGGCCCGGCAGGCCTTTGAAACATTGGAAGTCGGGGGAGTGATTATTAACGACGTGCCAACGGTCCGCATTGATGCCATGCCGTATGGCGGCGTCAAACAATCCGGATTGGGACGCGAAGGGGTGCGATTTGCCATGGAAGAGTTCTGCGAACTTAAGACCATGTTGGTACGCTACGCATAAGCCGCGCGGATCATGCGACACGCGGCGGTAAACCTGCTATAACTTCCGCACGGGAAACGCTCGCCGTTGAAATGCGGCGGGAAAAATAATGCGCCATGCCGCAATGGCGGTGAGTTGACAGGTTGGTACAGGAAGCATCATGGAAGTTGGAATTGTCGGATTACCAAACGTCGGAAAGTCGACGTTGTTTAATGCTTTAACCAATGCCGGCGCTTTAGCCGCCAATTATCCCTTTGCCACCATTGAGCCGAATGTGGGCGTCGTGGCGGTGCCGGACCGGAGATTGGAGCAAATCCGTCGGCTCATCGAAACCGAGAAAACGGTTCCCGCTCTGCTCAAGGTCGTGGATATTGCGGGTCTGGTCAAAGGTGCCAGCACCGGGGAAGGACTGGGCAATAAATTTCTTTCGCATATTCGGGAAGTGGATGCCATCTTGCATGTTGTGCGCTGTTTTTCTGATGGCGATGTCATGCACGTGGATGGAAAAGTTGATCCACAGCGCGACATTGAAACCGTGGAAACAGAGTTGATGTTGGCCGATTTGGAAAGTCTTGAAAAAACCGTTGATAAACAGCGCCGCAACGCTCGCGCCGGTGATAAAGAAGCAATCGCATCCGTGGAAGTTATCGAAAAACTCCTGGAGGCGCTCAAACTTGGTAAGCCGTTAAGATCGTTGGCACCTTGGAAACCGGACGATTGGAAAATTATCCATAATCTCGGCCCAATTACCGCCAAGCGCGTTTTGTATATCGCCAATGTGGATGAATCGGATCCGAATGGTCAGGGGCCGCTGGTGCAGGTGGTGCGCCGCCGCGCGGAATCTGAAGGGTCCGTCGTAGTGCCGGTATGCGCCAAATTGGAAGCGGAACTCGCTGAGCTTACAGCCGACGATCGCGCGGCGATGCTCGCCGATTTAGGAATGACCGAACCCGCCTTGGAAACCGTTGCCCATGAAGCATACAAACTTCTTGGCCTGCAAAGCTATTTCACCGCCGGACCCAAGGAAATCAGGGCTTGGACGATTCCCATTGGAGCCACGGCTCCCCAAGCGGCCGGTGTCATTCATAGCGACTTTGAAAAAGGTTTTATCCGCGCGGAAATATACAACATCACCGATTTATTGACCCACAAAAATGAAGCCGCTATTCGTGCCGCCGGCAAGCTTCGATCCGAAGGAAAAACCTACATATTCCAAGATGGCGATATCGCTCATTTTCTCTTTAACTCCTGAAGTCAACGCATGACCGCTTCCGGCCACCCTGGTCAGGTACGGCAAAGATTATCGGCTATTTAAAGGCGTGGCAATAAATCCGGGCGGGCCTCTGCGATGCGCGTTTCCAAGGCCAAGCATTCTCTTAGCGCCGGCATTTATACCGTCGATTTCGCCGCCTGCCCGGAAATATTGCTACGCCCGCTAATTAAAGTCCGTGCATCTGGCAATTGAATTATTACCGGAGCGTTGGCACAATATAGCATTCAGACACCAATGGATTGTTCTGAATTGATGCCACGGATGGGCAGCCGGACGGTTGTGGGTGAAACGCTGTTACCTTTGTAAAGCGTAATGTGAATCGGAAGGTTATTGGCTTTATGCGAACGGTGAATTTTTTCCGGCGTATGAAGCTGCCCAATGCGGGGGTGGAAACCGTTTTCTAGA
>JAKATV010000509.1 GCA_021818565.1 Planctomycetota bacterium | reverse complement strand
CTGGCCTCGGCCCTCTGCCACTTCACCGGTGCCTTATACCGCCTACAACGGCCCGTTGGGGGATTGCGGATCAGGTTCCAATACAGGCCCGACGAACCCCAAGCTGTTCGCTTCGGTACAACGCCGGATTAAACGCCTTCGCGTCGCTGATCCCACGGAAAAAGGAACTGTTCCCGTGGATCTGGTAACCTCCAGCGCCAGTGGGTTGGATCCGGACATCAGCCCGGCGGCCGCATTTTACCAGGTACAGCGCGTAGCGGCGGCCCGCGGCTTAGCGGTTTCGGTCGTAAAAAAACTTGTGGAACATCTCTGCCAGGGACGTGATTTCGGCGTTCTCGGCGCACCAAGAGTCAATGTGTTGGAGCTTAATTTAGCATTGGATCGATTATCATCTATCCAACGCGCGGCAAGCCAGGGGCCTCGGTAAAATTGCTTTGCCGCTTCGCGCAGCCGCGCGGTGGAAACCCGCGGCCGTTAGGCCTGCATGCACATGATAATTCCAGGAAGTTTTAAATCGCCTGGGCCTCAATCGGTGAATAATATGGAACAAACGCAAAGACCCAATCCTGATGAACTGCTTCGGCTTCTTACCAAGCAGGAGGAATCGCTGCGCCGTGGTAAGCTCAAGATATTTTTCGGTGCGTCGGCCGGTGTTGGTAAAACTTATACGATGCTGGAGGAAGCGCAGCGACGGGCTATTGATGGCGTACGGGTACTGGTCGGTTATGCGGAGCCGCACATCCGCCCGGAAACCGAAGCGTTGCTCCTGGGACTGGATATTCTTCCTTATAAACTTGTGGAATACCGCGGAGCCGTTCTCAAGGAATTTGACCTTGATGCAGCCTTAAGCAAAGCCCCGGAACTTATCCTGGTGGATGAACTGGCCCACACCAATGCCCCGGGAATGCGGCACGCCAAACGCTGGCAGGACATAGCCGAACTTCTGGCTGCGGGTATTGACGTATACACAACACTCAATGTTCAGCATCTGGAGTCCGTCAACGATATCGTGGAACGGGCCACCGGTGTAAAAGTCCGCGAAACGTTGCCGGATTCGGTATTTCAAACTGCCGATGAAGTGCAGCTTGTGGACCTGCCTCCGGAAAAGCTCATTGAACGGTTGCAGGAAGGGAAAATTTACACACCCGATCGCACCGCCGCCGCCTTGCAACATTTCTTCAGTATCGGAAATCTCCTGGCCCTTCGGGAATTGGCTTTGCGGCGCACGGCTGATCGCATTAACCAGGATATTGATGCCCTGCGGCAGGGGAGTGCCAACGACCGGACGGCGGCTGTTTCTGAACGCATTTTAGTCTGCGTCGGTCCCAGCCCGTTTTCGGCCAATCTGGTAAGAACCGCGGCTCGTATGGCCGCCGCCTGGAAAGCTCCCTGGATTGCGGTCTATGTTGAAACGGCTAAATCTCTGGGCTTATCCGAAGCCGATCGGCAGCGTGTGGCACGCACACTTGCTTTGGCCGAGCAACTCGGCGGCCAAGCGGTAACGCTTTCCGGCTTGCATCCGGATCAGGAGATTATCGCCTACGCCAAAAGTCGCCATGTGGCGCGCATTATCGTGGGGAAACCCGCTGGTCGCGGCTGGCGACGCATACTGCGGAGATCGTTTGTGGACCGCCTGATTATGCGCAGCGGCGACATTCATCTTGAATTAATCCGTGAAGATGCCGAAAGCCATTCGCCGGCCCCTGTGAGTCGGAAAAAAAACTGGGACAGGCTGGGAATTGCCTGGGCCGCGGGGGTCGTGGCGTTCAATACGGCGTGGGGTATTTTTCTTTATCACACGCTCGGGTTGTCGGATATCAATGTCATCATGTTTTATCTTCTGGGCGTGATCTGGATTTCCGCCCGCTACAGCCGATTTGCCGGCATTTTAACCGCTGTTCTTAGCGTCGCGGCGTTCGATTTTACTGTGGTACCGCCCTATTATTCGTTCGCTATATCCGATACCCAGTATTTACTGACGTTTGCCGCCATGCTGGTCACGGGCATTTATATCAGCACGCTTACCGCCCGACTGCGCAATCAGGAACACCTTTCTCGATCGCGTGAACAACGCACCGAATCGCTTTTACGATTAAGCCGGGAATTAATTCTCTGTCGGGATCATAACGCACTGTTGCAGGTTTCCCTCGGGCATGTCGCCGAGTTCTTCAATTCTCCGGCTGCCGTGATACTGCCCGATGCATCGGGAATTCCAGTATTGACCCACAGTTCCAATGAGATAACGCTTGATGACAAGGAATTGTCAGTTGCGGATTGGGTCATCCGCCACGGAGAAAAAGCGGGTGCCGGCACTTCCACGCTGCCGTCGGCCAAAGCTATTTACCTGCCGTTAAGAGGTGTTAAATCTACACTTGGATCCCTTTGTATCATTCCATCGGACCTTCAACGCTTCAACCACCCCGATGAATTACGCACGCTTGAAGCCTTCACCGCTCAGATTGCCGTGGCTTTGGAGCGCATGATGCTTTCCGAAGAATCCCAACGCGCCTGGGAACGCACCGAGCTTGAAGTGCTCCGAAATACGCTCTTATCCGCCGTATCGCACGACCTGCGCACGCCCCTGGCGGCCATCACGGGTTCGGCTAGCAGCATTCTTGAAGCCGGTTCATCCATGTCCGCCGAAACCCGAGAAGAATTGCTGACAACCATCTCCCAGGAATCACAGCGCCTGGAAGGCCTTATCGAAAAGCTTTTGGAAATGACCCGGTTGGAATCGGGGAATCCGTCGATTCAAACGATGAGTGTCGATGTCGGAGAGGTCATCATTTCCGCTGTAGCTCGTTGGCGAAACAATGACCAGAATCGCGCCTTTCAAGTTGATATTCCTGAGTCGCTGCCTTTAGTTCAAGGCGACCCCGTTCTGCTGGAACAGGTTCTATCCAATCTGCTGGAAAATGCGATCACCCATGCGCCGGCATCCACCCCCATTGAAATCACCGCCATGGCCCGGCCTGATTCCGTACTTATCCGCGTGATGGACCGTGGCCCCGGACTTCCCATTCACGACACGCAAAGAATATTCGAAAAGTTTTATCGGGGTCCCTCCTCCCCGCATCGCCCCGGCTTGGGCCTGGGCCTGGCGATCTGCCGCGCTATTCTCCACCTCCACCACGGCACCATCACCGCCCGCAACCGCGACGGCGGCGGTGCCGAATTCCAGGTAACAATTCCCACAACGACCGCCCCCTGAACCGGATGGCGGAGACGAATGATTACCTATCCGGCGTCAACGGTGCCAGCAACAACTTGCCCTCGCCCCTCTGGGTGCTCTTCGGGCTTTTGAGGCCTGAGCCAGTTGATAAAAAATATCAATAAGCTCTCAAAAAATCTCATTGCCAATCGTCCGGCATGATCTTAATATGAACCCGCTGATGTTGTGGTTGACACCCTGTGCGTAGCTTTCTGACCAGTGTGGTCAAAATAGCGCAGCCCGTGTTTTTGAAAATCAGACATCGCCTGTGCGAATAATAAACGCGTGAACACTTTACTTCAGTCATTGGCAACAGGATGGAACCATGCAGACGGTGGCATTGCTGATCGAATCCGGCCGGGCCTATGGCCGCGGAATACTGCGCGGCATCGCCCGGTATGCGCGCAGCCACGGCCACTGGTGCATCCTGCATCAAGAATGGACCTGGGATGAAGGTCTGCCTGCATGGCTTACTAAACGGCACAGCGACGGCATCATCGCTCGCATCGAAACGCCGGAGATGCTCAAAGGTCTGCGCGCTCTGGGCGTCCCAGTGGTGGATGTGCGCGAAACGCATCGCCTTCCTGATATCCCGGTGATCGGCACCAACAACCGCCGTGCTACCGAACTGGCGATTGAACATCTTCTTGAGCGAGGATTCCACAATCTGGGCTTTTGCGGTTTTGGCGGCGTGGAATACTCCGTGCAGCGCCGGGACCATTTCGTTCATCTCATCGAGCGGCGGGGACTGAAGGCTGCGATCTATGAGGACTTGGGGAGGGGTGTCAGCGCTATGCGCCGCGAGACGCAGGCAATCCTCCACGAGCAGAGGCTGGAAGAATGGTTGGCGGCGCTGCCCAAACCGGTCGGGCTGATGGCCTGCAACGATATCCGTGGCAGGCAGGTGCTCAATGCCTGCCGAAGCCGGCAAATTGCCGTACCTGAAGAAGTGGCGGTGATCGGCGTGGACAATGATGAAGTTCTCTGTGAGTTGGCCGATCCACCGCTTAGCAGCGTGGTGCCCAATGCTGAGAAAGTTGGTTACGGTGCCGCGGAGATTCTTGACACGATGATGGTAACGCCGAAAGCCTCCAAGCCGCCCGCCCGCCCGACGGGGCTGGTGGAAATTGATCCGCTCGGCGTGATCACGCGCCGCTCAACGGATGTGCTGGCCTTTTCCGATCCCGTGGTGTCAGCCGCGGCACGGTTTATCCGCCAGCATGCCCGCGAAGGCATTACGGTTGAAGACGTCCTGGATCGTCTGGCCGCGGATAATCGGGTGGTGTCCCGCGCCACGCTGGACCGCCGTTTTATGCAGTTTCTGGGCCGGTCATCCAAAGCCCATATCATGCGAGTGCGGCTGGATATCGCCCGGCAATTGCTCTTGGATACCGAGTTTCCGCTGGCCAAGGTCGCCGCGATGGTGGGCATCGAACATCCCGAATATCTAAACGTCATGTTCAAAAATATGACCGGGGAAACACCGGCCGCGTTTCGCAGGCGATTCAGTAAATCGTGACAGATTCACCTTCCGCAACGGAAAATCATCGGATTTCGGCGGTAGTCCGTGGCTTTTCTGCTAACCTGACTTC
>JAKATV010000255.1 GCA_021818565.1 Planctomycetota bacterium | reverse complement strand
CCGGTAAATCTGTCCATTGTGTCCCATGTTTGAGCAACAGTCGTGGGTCCACTGCCTCCTGATGTACCACTCCGGTGTCATCCGCCAATGTCAACTGAATTTTGCGTCCACCCAAGGCCGCACCAAACATTTTCAACACCCCCCGCCCGGATGCCATGTCCACATCGGCCACGGCACGGAATTCCCGTATTTCCCCCGCTTCCACAACTTCCAGCGTGATGGCATCCCATACCCCTACCTGCACGACGCGGCTGACCCAGTCCCAGCCATAATTAAACCGGGGCTTCCATTTTTTCATGTGCGAGGTGTACCCCAACTGCCCCAGCCAGCGCGGTGGTGGCTGAAAGAGAATTTCCAACACATTACCGCTGGCTTTAAGATGTGGCCCTAAATCAAAATCCCAGGGATGAAACGATCCTTCAAAACCCGCCACCAAGGTGCCGTTTAGAAAAACACCTCCCCGGTAATCCAATCCTTCACAATGCAGGCGGAACTGTTTGCCGGAATGCAGCCACTGATCGGGAATCATCGTCTGATACACCCAGTCCTCATTTTCCACCCACTGGCAATCCCGATCATTAAGTCCGATATTCCAGTCTTGAATAAGTCCGGCATTCAAGAGCGCCAACTGCACCGAACCGGGAACGGACGCCGGAATCGGCCCGACTTTTTGATCCGTGATCTGATGAATATTAGAAATGGAGGTCGCCCCTCCGCCCAATCTTTCCATGTAGGGCATATAACCCGAAAGCTGCCATTTCAATGCTGATAAATCATATCTTTGCTTGGCCCCGGCGGATGCGACGACACTTTGCACAGGCTCCTCCGCCGACTCGGCCACACCCATTCCGCCAAGACTTGTCACAGCCGCCACCGCAGCCAACTGCAATACGTTCCGGCGAGTTAACCCCATTGAGTCATTTTGGCCATTATGTGAAGTCATCGACAATCCTTTGCCAAAAATAACCTTGCGCTAAAACCACATAGCTCAATGCCTTATAATTTGTTCATTGGTCATCGCTCTTTGGTCCTTGTACCAGTCCCGACGGCGGCCGGTCCGCCGGGGCCGACGCCCAATCCTTATTGGGCTTAGGGCCCATGCGGAAGTGCAACTCTCCGCCTGCGACAATATCGGCGTGCGTAAACCAGGACCGCGTGTGTTCTTTTCCATTAAGCCGGGCGTTTTGGATGTAACAATTCTCCGGCGAATTATTTTCGGCGATGATGGCAAACGTTGTTTTGGCAGCGGGGTTCTGTATCTTCGCGCGATTTACCAGCGGACTGCCAATGACATACACGCCGGTGGCCGCGTTGACTGGATAAAAACCCAAAGCTCCCATGGCAAAGCAACTGGAAAGTTGACCGACGTCATCATTGCCGGGAATACCGTTGGGCGTGTTGTTGTAGAGGGCCAGCACTTTGCGAATCCAATATTGCGTCTTCCACGCCGCCCCGGCAAACGGATACAAGTATGGAATGTGGTTGCTGGGTTCGTTGCCCTGGGCATCTTGGCCGACCATGCCGGTAATGTCGACATCAAATTCGTAAATATGGGATGGAGCTGTGAACAAACCATCCAATTTGGCGATGAAGTTCGCGTCACCACCATATAAATCAATTAATCCTTGTACATCATGCATCACATTAAAGGTGGCTTGCCATGCGTCGGACTCGGTGTAATCATGACCGTAGCACTGATCCGGCCGGAAGGGTTCGCGCCATGTGCCAACATCGGTTTTTCCCCGCATAAAACCGGTCTTGGGATCGAAAATGTTTTTATAATTCCGGGAGAGTTTATAAAACAATTTCGCGTCTTCTTGTTTACCCAGCAACTCCGCCATCGCCCCCGCGCACCAATAGTCATAAGCAAAATCCAGCGTATGCGAAACCGATTGCTTTTGAGGGCCGGTGGGAACATAGCCATAATGCCGGAACTCCCGCTGCAATTCCCTGTTGCCGTTGGCGGTGGCACCCACCATGGCCGTCTCCCGCACTGCCTCATAGATGGCGGCAATGTCGTAACCCCGGAATCCACGGATGTAGGCCCCCAGTATGATGCCGACAGCATGAAACCCAGTCATGGCCCATGTTTCAAATCCCCATAGAGGCCACATCGGCAAAGACTTTTGATTCAACTGGCGATAATCCGCCAATAATGTGTTGATGACATCATTGATGCGCTCCGGATGGGTCATCATCATAAAAGGGAATTGGCCGCGGTAAATATCCCAGATCGAAATGGTGGTGTAATTGGTGAAGCCGGGGTTGGCATGGTTCTTGCGATCCTCACCGCGATAGGTGCCATCGGCATCATTAAACGTGGTCGGGCCGATCATGGCGTGATAGGCGGCGGTGTAGAACGTCTGCGTCAGTTCTTTTGTGGGCAGTTGGGCATCCAGTGTAGCCAGTGCTTTATTCCATGTCTGCTGGGCCTGATGATGGATCACATCAAAATCAAAATGCGGAATTTCCGCCTGCAAATTCCTGCGGGCACCCTCAATACCGGTACCCGAAATCCCCACCTTAATCACCAGCGGTTTGCCGGAACTTGTTTTGTAATTAAATGCGGCTTTTAGCCTTGGCCCTTGAATCGAACCAACAGCCCCGGTCTTTACCTTTCCGTTCTGCTGCACCTGGCAGGATTCAAAAGGCCGCGAGAACTGGATCACGAAGTAAACCTGCCGATCCGGTGCCCATCCATGCGTGCCGCGATAACCGCTGATGGTGGTGGAATTTTCAATATTCAGTTGAGCCTCATAAACGGTCTCGCCAATGCCATGAACCAGATCGAGAATGACATGGGCTTGCGAACTGTTGGGAAACGTGTAGCGGTGCATGCCGCAGCGGGTGGTGGCGGTCAGTTCGGCAACGACACCAGAATCCTCCAGCAGTACACGATAATACCCAGCGCGAGCGGTTTCATGCCGGTGGGAAAAACGCGAAGCGTAACCTTTTTCGCGGGCCACCCAACCGGAATTCGGCCCAAGAGCCTGAATCTGCGCTTCATGTTCAGCGCCGGGCGCACCAGGGTTCCAATGAACCGGGCCTACTGCCGGCATCAGCAACACATCACCGAGATCGCCGCCACCGGATCCGGAAATATGATCGTGGCTAAAACCAAGTATGGTCGTATCCGGGTAATGATAGCCCGATAAATGATCCCAACCGTAGGGATCGAAGGGATACTTCCTATTTCTCTCCGTTGCCTCCGGGGGTCCCGCGGTATCGGGACTTAATTGCACCAGACCAAAGGGAACCATGGCTCCGGGAAACGTATGCCCATGCCAGCCCGTGCCGATGATGGGCCGCACCAGATGGGATCGATTGAGGAACGGTGAAAGGCCTTGCTCGCCGACCAGTTGTCCCACCACTGAATCATACGCATTGGCACGCAGGCCCGGTACCGGCGAACCGACGGTGACCGAGGCCGCGGTCGCCGCAGCTATCTGTAACACATTCCGGCGCGTTAATCTTATCGGGCCATTTTGGGCATTACATAAAGTCATCGACAATCCCTTACCAGAAGACAAATTGCGATCAAAGCACATCGCTCCACCTTATCATTTGTTCATTGGTCATCGCTCTTTGGTCCTTGTATAAGCCCCGATGGTGGACGATCTTCCTTGGCCGACGCCCAATCCTTATTGGGCTTAGGGCCCATGCGGAAATACAACTCACCGCCAGCGACAATATCGGCATGGGTAAACCATGATCGGGTCAGTTCCTTGCCGTTCAGTCTGGCGGATTGAATGTAACAATTCTCAGCTGAATTATTTTCCGCCACAATAGTAAAGGTGGTTCGGGCGGCGGGGTTGTGGATATTCACCCGATTGATCAGCGGACTGCCGATGACATACACACCGGTGGCCGCGTTGACCGGATAAAAACCCATGGCTCCCAAAGTGAAACAGCACGAGGTCTGACCAATATCGTCATTGCCGGGTATACCATTGGGCGTGTTGTTATATACCGCCAGCATTTTGCGTACCCAATACTGCGTCTTCCAAGCCGCACCGGCAAACGGATACAAATAAGGGATATGATTGCTGGGTTCATTGCCCTGGGCATCCTGACCGATCATGCCGCTGACATCCGGAGAGGTGTTATAAACTTTGGAGGGTGCGGTGAAAAAGGCATCAAGTTTGGCGATAAACGGTTTATCGCCGCCATAGAGATCAATGAGCCCCTGGACATCCTGCATAACGTTGAACGTTGCCTCCCACCCATCCGATTCGGTGTAATCCGACCAAAATTCCTCATCCGGGCGGAACGGCACCTGCCACTTGCCAGCGGCGGTTTTACCGCGCATGAAACCAGTACTGGGATCAAAGAGATTCTTATAGTTCTGCCCCAATTTATAAAACATTTTGGCGTCTTCATGCTTGCCCAGGAGTTCCGCAAAGGCCCCGGCGCACCAATAGTCATAGGCGAAATCGAGCGTATGCGACACCGATTGTTTCTGCGGACCGGTGGGAACGTAGCCGTAATGACGGAATTGTTCCTGCAATTCCTTATTCCCGTTGGCGGTGGCCCCTACCATGGCCGTTTCCCGCACGGCCGCGTATATGGCCGGAATGTCGTAACCTCGGAATCCGCGTATATATGCTCCCACGATCATACCGACCACATGAAACCCGGTCATACACCATGTTTCATTCGCCCACAAGGGCCACATCGGCAGGGACTTTTGATTCAGTTGCCGGTAATCCGTCAGCACGGTCTTGATAATATCATTGGTCCGATGCGGCTGAGTCAACATGATAAACGGAAATTCGCCCCGGTAAATATCCCATATCGACATGGTGGTGTAATTG
>JAKATV010000086.1 GCA_021818565.1 Planctomycetota bacterium | reverse complement strand
GGATCATGGTGTTGACCGTCGTGTCCGAGGTACCCGTTGTACTCCCGGCTGTGGGACCTTGGACCTGACCACCAATCTTACCGGCCGTCCAGCCAATGTCGGGGTAAGATGTGGATGACGTAGTGTGGGGTGACGGGTCGACACGATCAAGCATACTTGGGTAATCGGTGGTACCGAACAACCCGGAGGCGGAGCTATCGAATAGGAATCCGAACCAATTGGCGACGCTGCCACCATTGGCGTTAACCACAAACGTGGTCTGCGCCGTATAAACCTGCCCGGCTTGCGGCGTAAACGGGAGCCACGCGGTAGCGGCGTATGCTGGCGTTGACGGGTTGCCGGAATAGGCCAGTTGGCCGCCGTTGGTGGTGCTGGTCGCCCAACCAGTGTCGCCCGCACCCGTGTTAAAGTTGATTGCCGACCATGTGGCCCCCGCCGTTCCGCCGAAGCCGCCGGTGTCGATCGTGGGTGCCGAGCCGTTTAATCCGCCGGTGCGATTAAAACTATCCTGGTAAATCGTAGTGGTGGCGCGTGCGGTCGCGGCGGCGAACAGCCCGGCGCTTGCGGCCACCGCCAGCGCGGCACTGGTGATCAAGGTACGCGCGCTGCCAGAGAACACATTATAAGAACCGTGAGAAGTTATGAATGTCTTGCTAAACATAGCAATCTCCTAAAAAAAGGAACTATACAACTCTCTTCTCCACGCCAGCCACAACAGCCGACAAAAAATGAAGTCGAGAACACGATAAGAAAAACTCAAGTTAGTCTCCCATGATGCCAAGCCTCACCCGCGCAGGATGAAAAAAGGCCATATTGTTTCGCTGTTGCGAAGGTCTGGCGATTTTTCAGAGCAGCCCATCGGGGCCAACTCACCAGGAAACCTCTCTCGAACTTCAATCTCCTTTTCCGAACAACGATTTACTTTTCCCTTCCCCGCCAATCCCGAGGGCCTTTTAGTTTTCCCTCAATCTGGCCTTTTTTGTCTTCAGGCTTCGCCTAAATGAAAGCGAAGATCCTTCCAATCAGCCGCTGCTGACCGAATGGTTAGGAAAAGCAAGCTGATCTATAGGCACTAGTTTAAACGCGCCATGTTCATAAAGCAACGATCTTTTGTGACAATCATTCGCTATTTTATGACGTATCAGTGAGGCCGTACCTTACACCAATCGCTCACACCAAAGGTCCCATTTGACAACCGTTCGCTATTTTGCGAAACTGAAATTGATGAAACGACATGCGTGCCAATCCATGGAACCTCGCCCTTTTCGCCGAGTACTGCTCTTGATGGGCTGGTATGCCGTCGGCATTCACCGCGGAATCGCCCGTTATGCCCGGGAAGCCGGCTGGTCATTGGATGCCATGGCGGCTCATCAGACAGATACCAGCCCTGTCTGGCAGCCGGACGGGGTAGTATGCATACTTGGCGTTAGCCGCTGGATGGATAGACTGGTAAAGACACTTGAACTCCCGACGGTTAACATTGGGTATCATACCACACAGCCGCTAACGCGGATCACCGCCGACAACCGCCTTGTGGCGGCTCTGGCTGCGGAACATTTTACACAACGCGGTTTCAAACATATCGCACTTTATTACAAGGGCCTTTTCAATCCCGGTGAATCGGAGCGACGGAAAGCGATAGAACAAGCCGTTGCTGAGCGCGGACGCCAATTTCATCTCATTGACGCCAGTGTCATTAACCGTCGTAAGCCGACGCCCGAAGCCATGTTCGGCCTGCTCCGACGAACGCTCGTTAAGCTGCCCAAGCCATTGGGGATTCTCGGATGGATGGACGACACGGCCGTCGAAATCATAACGGCGTGTCGGATGGAAAAGCTACGGGTGCCCGAGCAAGTGGCGGTTTTAGGCATCGGCAACGACGAACTACGGTGTGAATTCGCCCCGGTTCCCCTATCGAGTATTGATGAAAATTTAGAAGGAATTGGCTATAGCGCTGCCCGAATTTTGGACCGAAAAATGAGAGGCAATCCTGTGTCACTCAAGCCAGTTTTAGTTCCACCGGTAGGCGTCATCACCCGACAGAGCTCCGACATTCTTGCCATTGAACATGTGGAAGTCGCAACCGTCTTAAGGAACATCTGGACCCATTTTCGCGAACCAATCAGTGCGCAGTACGTTGCGGCCAACGTTCCGATGTCCTATCGTCGACTGCACGACGCGTTTGTGAAGCATGTCGGGCACAGCATTTCTGACGAAATTCTTCAGCACCGGCTGGAATACGCTTCCAAGCTCATGACCGAAACTGACGACAAGCTTGAGGTGATCGCCCGCGCGTCCGGGTTTTCCAGCATTAATCATTTTGGAAAGGCCTTCCTCCGAAAGAACCGTACAACACCAAGTGTATTCCGTAAATATGTTCATAATCAAAAATGATTCCCCTTTGTCATGTAAGGCCACTCGATAACGCAATGCCTTGGTTAGCAAGCGTTGCCCAATGTAAACGGCTGGCTTCACGCCATGGCGGGCTATATCTTGGCCCGAGCGGTATTGCATGTACACTACGGCCGGTGAATTACGCAAAGATGTCCAACTGCCGCGCCCCGAGGCGACAAAACGACGCCGATGACAACGCTGGATAATGCGTTTACAATCCGGCGCGGCGGGCGGAAAGCTCGAAGAGGGCTTCAATCTGATCGGCAAAAACTCCTTCTCCTTTCATGCGCGTGGCAAAATTGGAATCATTGAGATTGCCGTCCCGCATGGACCGGATGCGGTTAAGAATTTTCGCCGCCCGGTCCGGCTTATGCTGCTGGAGCCACGTTTGGAATAAATCCTTGACTGCGTAAGGCAAGCGTAAGGGTGTATACCCCGCAAAAGTCGCCGCTGCCGCTGCTTTTAGCCTGACTTCCCCCAGTCATGAGCAAAAAGCATTGATTTACGGCCTTTCCGCGATAATGCACTTGCTACATTCTCGCTCAAAACAACGCTTTTTCAGGCTTTTTTGAAAAACTAACAGGAAGTCAGGCTATACTCTTATCGGGCTATGGTGATACATTGCTGATTGTAAGTGGTGGCGTAAATAGGCCATTTTTGGCGGAAACAACGCATAATCAATTGTGCCGTCAGTACCCGCGAACAGTATAAGCTGCCGCATGCGCCCAGCCTTCAGCCAAATTCCATTCCGTCCGCCAGCGACTCCCAATCCGCAGGAGAAATGCCGCCGTACCTGAAAATTCATCCAAAATACGTTTCACAATTGGAAATTTGCCGGACAATATTGGGAACACATCCCGCAAAACAGGCGAAATCAGCCCATCATCAAGTGTACACAACACTGTACACAAAATTTTGCGAAACATGGTCAACATGGTACACTTGGATATGTTGGTATGAGGGACGGAAACCCTCATGGTTACTGCATGTTCTGCGGTATCAAGGACTTAGCGTTTTGGGCCTAATAACGCTCATAACCCGGAGGTCGGAGGTTCGAATCCTTCCCCCGCTATTATCTGGCTAAAGAGTGCCGGAAAGAGGCTGATTTTAACGCTTTTGGCGTTCGGATCAGCCTCAATCGTTTTAACGTAAATAGCCACAAATTCTTTTTTCTGGTCTACCGTGCCGCTGGCGAATATCTCGTCCAGGCGTTGAATCTCCTGCCGTGATCGGTCGGCAATGTCCTGCATGGCTGGCAGTTGCAGTAGCCTCCGCTGGAGCCGGTGGAGCTCGGCCTCAATGCCTTGGCGTTCTTCGGCGGCGGTCTTGGCCTCGTCGTATAGGCCCAGTGTCTGCTTGGCCGTCTGCTGATCCAGTTCCGCCAACCGGCGTTGAAGCTGCTGCCGGGCGTCGCCATCATTGCCGGAGAGCCGGGCAATCTCCTCGGCAATGTATTGCTGCAGCTGTGGGTCATCGGCTAATTTTGACAAATCGCGTTTAATCAGGGAGAGAATATGCTGTTCGACCACCTCGGCGGGTATCTTGTACCGCGTCGGGCAGCGTTCATGATCTCCGTTGTGATGCGTGGAGCAAATATAATATCGGGTGCGGTATCCCTTGCCGCTGGTGGTGGTCTGGCCGCAAAGCCGCCCGCCGCATACTCCGCATATAAAACAATGGGATAGAAAATAGTTGCCATGGATACTGGTGCCGACCGTATGGCGGTGGTGCTCCTTGCAGTCCTTACGCCGTGCTTGTATCTGCTTGTGCAAGCCCTCGTCAATGATTGCCGGCCAAGCGTTGGGTTTTACAATCCAGTCACTTTCGGGCCGCCGTTCCAATCCTTCATCCAAGCGTTCCACGCTCTGGCCGCCGGAGTGCCGGTGCCACTTGCTTTCTGTGCGTTGGTTGTAAACACTAATGCCCGCGTAGGCTGGGTTGTCCAGCATGGAATGGATTGTTGGTATGGTGAAAATACGCCCTCGGATGGTGCGCAATCCTGCCTTGTTCAAAGTGTCTCGCAAAACGCGGATCGGCAGGCCTGCCGCATAATCAGCAAACATCTTTCGGATTGCGTTTACTCTGACCGGATCGGATAATACCAGCGTGCAAAGCTCAAATTCCGGTTTGGTATACCGTTGTCCTGGTGGAATTATTTCGATCAGCTCGCCGGTTTCTGGGTGCAACACCTGCTGCGTGCGGTCCGACATATCACGGAGAATACGTTTAGGCTTGCCGTCCATGGTGGTATAAAGGCGGTCATAGCCGAAGGGAATCGGTCCTCCGCACCATAAACCGCGTTCCGCCCTGGCTATATGCCCTCGCATGGTGTCACGGGAAAGCTTGCGCAGGTAATCGCCGTTCTGGTAGTGTTCCACGTAGCTTATCAAGCCAGATGTAAAAGACCGGTCGGCCTCTTGGC
>JAKATV010000466.1 GCA_021818565.1 Planctomycetota bacterium | reverse complement strand
GGGCGTGGAACAGGCGGCTGAAAAATTATTACGCGGCGCGCGGGGCGTGCGTCTGGTAAATCTGGAAGGTCATCAAGTAAAGGAAGATTATCGCAAGCCGGTTCCCGGACAGAATATTCGCTTGACGCTGGATATTAATTTGCAGCGGGCGCTAAGGGAAAAATTAGAGGATCCCACGACGCACCTGTTGTATTTTAACGGGCAGATGCACAATGCGGCGGTGGTAGTCTTGTCGGTAAGGCACAATCGCGTGCTGCTGATGCTTTCAGAGCCGGGTTATAACATTAATACCATTCACAAAAATTATTCGCTATTGTTAAAAGATCCCAGGCTACCCTTGATGGATCGGGCCATGTCCAGCGCGTTTCCCCCCGGCAGCATTGTTAAACCGCTGGAAGCGTCGATTGCCATGACCCTGGGAGTTATTACGCCGCATACCATCATCAACTGCGGCCCGGAACTGTTTCCTGATCATCCCAATGTGTTTCGTGATGATTCGTATCCATACGGGCGCGGTCCGACCGATGTGGTCACCGGGCTGGAGGAATCCTGCGACGTATTTTTTTACAATGTCGGCATGCGACTGGGGCTTACCCGATTGGTCGCCGCTTATCGCAGCTACGGCCTGGGTTCGCCCACGGGTATTGGGCTGGCGGAAGAGACCAGCGGTTATCTTCCGCCGACGGATCGCACCATCAGCAAAATAAAGCGTCTGGATGATGCGATTATGATGGGTATCGGGCAGGGACCAATGGCGGTTACGCCGTTGCAGATGGCCAATGGTTACACGGCCATGCTGCGCGGCGGACTGTGGATGCGGCCGCAGTTAATTGAGCAGTTCCACCGCCCGCCGGCGCGGAAGATTCCTATCAACACCGCTTATCTTAAATATATATATAAAGGAATGTATCTGGTGGTGCACGGCCCCCTGGGGACCGCGAATATGGATAATTTTACGCTGCCGGTGGAAGGGAAGACCGGCACGTCACAAACCGCCGAATTAGTAAAGAAAAACGGCAAAACCATTGTGGTCAAAGGTGATGACGCCTGGTTTATCGGCTGCGTGCCGGCGGATCATCCCAAGTATGTCATTGCGGCGGTGGTGGAAATGGGCGGCTATGGCGGGCAGGTCGCCGGGCCGATCGTGAAAGAGTGTATTAAGCTGATGCAACAGCGCGGCTACTTGCCGGAGGCCGCCAATCCGTGACCGACCAGCGTGATGAGAATTCATCTTTACTTATGCCCCGCTTTGCCGGTGGGAATTCGCGTTCATCCGGGTTATCCACGCTGTTGGAAACCATCTGGCATCGGGTCATGCCGGAACTTGTGGCAACGCGGTTGGCGTGGCTGATGCTGCTGGCCGTGGCGCTGCTGTGCACAGCCAGCCTCATGGCGGTGCGAATTTGCGGCCGCGGATTAATGGTCCGCCAGGAAATTCATATTCTTGTTGGGGCCGCAATTTTGTTGATGTTGCTGACGGTTAATTACCGCAAGCTGGGATATCTGGCGTACGGCTTTTTTATTTTTACGACGTTGCTGCTTATTGCCGTGCGTTTCGCGCGGCCGATCAAGGGCAGTCACCGCTGGTTTATTATTCCCGGCGGCATTGACCTTCAACCCAGTGAATTGGCGAAGATATCGTTTGTCATGTCGGTTGCGTGGTGTTTGCGCATGCATAAAGACATGCGGCAACTCAACAAGCTGATTCTCCCATTTATCTTCGCCATTATTCCCATGAGTCTGATTCTTATTGAGCCTGATCTTGGCACCGCGCTGCTTTTTCCCGTGGTGCTGTATGCCATGCTTATTGCGGCCGGTGCGAAATTCCGACATCTGCTGGCCATTGCGCTGATTGTCATGGCGGTGGCACCGGGGTGCTATCCGCTGCTTAAGCCCTATCAGAAGCAGCGCATCGTGGCCTTGTTTGTGCATGGTAAACCCACCCATCGCCAGCTCTCCGGAGAATTGTATCAGAAACGCCAGAGTGAAATTGCTGAAGGCAGCGGCGGTTTGACCGGTCAGGGACTTGCGGGCACGGTGGAGATTCGCCATGGATTGCTGCCCGAAGCATCCAATGATTTTATCTTCGCGGTTGTGGGCAGTCAGTGGGGTTTTGCCGGTGCCATTGGCATTGTGGTTTTATATCTCATATTTTTCGCTTCCTGCATGGAAACGGCGGGAGAAGCGGCGGACAGCTTCGGGCGGCTCCTGGTTGTGGGGTTATCCTGCATGTTAATCCTGCAGGCGGTTATTAACATCGCCATGACCACGGGGATTATTCCGGTGGTAGGCATCACGTTGCCGTTTATGTCTTACGGCGGCAGCGCCATGCTGGCGGATATGCTGGCCATGTCGCTGATTCTCAATGTCGCCATGCGCGGCCGACGCATGATTCCCGGCAGCCGCGAGCGTCCCGCCGCCCGCGGATAATCCGATGGCGGACCAAGACAGGCTCCCAGCCCTTTCGACCGCGACATACCCACCGCCAATCGCTATAATCTTTTTATGACGCAGGACATGGACAATCCATCAGATCAGAGCACTGGAACACCCGGTGAAAGTGATTCTCCCATATCGAAGGCCCAGACATCCGCGTCCGCTCCCGTTGAGTCGGCGCGTAAGGAATTGCCCCGCGTGCCATCGGCGGAACATGATCCCCGGCGTCGCGGGTTTTTTGCTAAATGTTTAAGTGATATCCTTGCCCCGGTGGCCAGCTTAATAGAAAGCCGCATGGAACCGGTCGCGGACGTATTTGAGGGGCAATTCTCCCCACCAAGTTATGATGACGATTCCCCCATGATGCCCGGCCTGCACCGATCCATGGAGCCGCAAACAATTTTACGGCCTCCCGGGGCCAAGCCCTCGGAGGAATTTGAGTCGATGTGTTCGCGCTGCGGAGCCTGCGTGGAGGCCTGCCCGGTCAAGTGCATACAAATTGATGCCTCCGCCTGTGTCGGCGATGGGTATCCGTATATTGCCCCCGCCATTGCGCCGTGTGTTCTGTGTGATGAATTGGCGTGTATGAAAGCCTGCCCGACCGGAGCGTTAACTTTGGTGGATAAACTGTCCATCCGTATGGGGCTGGCGGAAGTGAAGCATGAAACATGTCTGCGTCATCATGGAGAGGATTGCCGCCTGTGCCTTGAGGCCTGTCCTATTGGTGAGAATGCTATCGTTGTCAGCGCTCATTCCGGCCGGGTTTTGGTAAAACCCGGCGGGTGTACGGGATGCGGCATGTGCGAGCAGGCCTGTCCCACCCACCCCACGGCTATTACCGTGCAGCCATTAAGACGGATGGAAGAGCTGCCGGAAGATTAAATAGCGCAGGGCAAGATGGAATCAGCGGCGGATTTGTCGCCGGGGCGAATGTTTAATTTGGAAGGTTTTATGTCTGATAACAAAGAACGGGAACTCGGTACCGCATTGGATATCAAATTAGATACCGCCGGCCTGCTTACCGCGGTGGCCGTGGATGCCGATACCAAAGATGTTTTAATGGTGGCCTTTATGAATCAGGCGGCGCTGGAGAAAACCATCGCCACCGGCAAAGCCACATACTGGAGCCGATCGCGGGGAAAATTCTGGGTCAAAGGTGAAGAAAGCGGGCACATTCAGGAAGTACAGGAACTGCTTGTGGATTGTGATCAGGATGCGGTGGTCATGAAGGTGCGGCAGAAAGGGGCAGCCTGTCACAACGGCTATCGCTCCTGCTTTTACCGCAAAATTGTGCCCGGTGATGCTGCCGCTTCCAGCAAGTTGGAATTTGTGCTCCAGCGACAGGTGGATCCCGCGGGCATCTACAAAAAGTAGCCACATGTTTAAGGCCGCCGAACGGGGTTGCTTTCGTGGAAAAAGCCGCCTAGCATTGTTTGTCTCGGACAGAGTCTGTTTGGACGCAAAAGTGTCATCATTCAGACGCGAAAGCTGTCATGCGGTGGACGCATGGGTGCCGGAGATGAACCTTGTACGCGGGTATGCAATATGATGGGAAATTTAACCGAAAAAGCACCAGCAAAACTGGCCGATGTGCAGTCCGCACAGGATAAGCGCAACATCGCCATTGATAAAGTTGGCGTCAAGGCGGTGCGCTATCCAATTACCTTGCGCACCCCGGACGGCGGCGAGCAAAACACCGTCGCCATGATCAATTTATATGTGTCGCTGCCCAAGCATAAAAAGGGCACCCACATGAGTCGGTTTCTTGAAATTCTCAATCGCCATCACCGCAGCATTACGCCGGGGCAGATCATTCCGATTCTGCATGAAATGAAGACCAAGCTTCTCGCGGATGATGCCCACATTGAAATGACCTTCCCCTACTTTATTGAAAAAGAGGCACCGGTTTCCGGGGCACGCGGACTGATGGATTATGTCTGTTCGTTTGAGGGCGTCAGTAACGGCTCCGATGATTTTATTCTCGGAGTCAAAGCTCCGGCCACATCCCTGTGCCCATGCAGCAAGGAAATTTCCGCCTATGGTGCCCATAATCAGCGTTGCGAAATCAGCGCTCGCGTGCGGTTTACCGGTGAATTTTGGATTGAAGACCTCGTGAAGATTATGGAATCCGCCGCCAGCGCTCCCGTGTATGCGGTGCTCAAGCGCCCGGATGAAAAATTTGTCACCGAGCAGGCGTTTGACAATCCCAAATTTGTGGAAGATATCATCCGCGATCTGGCCTTGGCGATGGAAGAAAATCAGCAGATTACCTGGTACAGCATTCAAAGTGAAAACTTTGAATCCATCCATAACCATAACGCTTTCGCTCAGATTGAACGCGATAAACGCTAAGCCGGCCTCACAACTTTTCCCGCACGCTT
>JAKATV010000415.1 GCA_021818565.1 Planctomycetota bacterium | reverse complement strand
ACTCCCGCACCGTGGCGTCCATGTAGCCACCAGAAAGAAGCTGCATGAAAGACGCAAAACGCGTTGATTTTACAGCGCATTATTGCACTGAAAACCAGCGGGTTTTACTGGAACATCCGCTGAAAGTGTGGGATTACCCGCCTGATAGAGTACCGTGTTGACAGCCCGGTGGTCGGCTTGCGGCACTGGATCAACCACCGGATCATCATCCGGTGCTCGCGGTGCACGTTGGGTAATAGATCTTGGCGAGCGCGCCGTTTAAAATCGCCCTAAATTATGGGCGACTTCCACGTAGGTTGGAAAAAGATAATTGCGTCCCTTGAATTGCGTAATTTTACCGCTGACGCGGAATTTTATTTCCGTTCCCCGCTGGGCGCTACGCGTTTGCATGCGCTGCAGTAAACGGCACGGAAGCATGATCAGGGGCGGTTCTTCAAGCCCTTGGCCATCGCTCTGAAATACAAAAATCCATTCATGTAACGGATCATTAAACATCAATCGTCCCGGCCGATTCCAAATATACGATCCTTCGCGCAGTGCCGGTGACCGCACGTCTCCAATCGGTTGCGGCAAATCCGGAATCGGCCTTACCGTGAGCATCGGTTGGATCGTCACCAGTTGCTGGACCGGGCGGGAAATATGGTGGGACAATAAATTCTGCAGCACCGCTTGCGCGCTGTTTTCAGGTCCTTTGACTGCTGTTTTAAGCTTCGTTGCTTGTGCCGGTGGGGCGGCTATCGCATGCGGCGCATGTTTTCGCAGTAATCGTACATCTGCATCCGGTAATAGATAAAACGTATGATGATAGCGTGTTAGCATTCCGCTGATGACAAACCTGGCGTGTGGTTCATGAAGTGCTTCCATGGCCTGCAAGGTCAGGCAGGGCAGCAGCTTAATGCAGTGGGGCCATAGTTTTTGCGGTTGAGTGAATTCAAAATCCGGATACCTGCCCTTGCCGGATAAAATCAGTTTTCCTGGAACATTGGTTAGCACGCTTCCAGTATGCAGGCCCCTTGCACCATTCGCCGGTATCACCTTGGCCGCCGCGACTGCCTTCGTCCGATGGTGCGGGGCGGCGATTGCTGAACTGCCATACAAACCCGCCGCCAAGGCCGTGGCGATGGACACGCCTACCGCCAGTGCAAATTTTAAGTGTGTTACTTTTTTAGCCATTACCCAACTCCAAGTTGCCCGCTATTTACCCCTCAAAGCTGCCGTTACGCCGGCTTTCCCGCCGCTGACGAATTTTTTCCCATGACCAGGTATTGATCACATTTTCCGCCGTCGCCCAGGCGCGCCGCGCGGTCAGAATGCCGTAGATTATTTTATCCATATCCTCCCGCTGATGCGCATCGGTGTTAATACATAAAGGTACACCCATCTCCACCGCCAGTCTGGCGTGAATATCACGCAAGTCCAGCCTTAGATCGTGGGAATTTATTTCTAATGCGACCCCACTGCGGGCCGCTGCCATCACCACCGCTTTCATGTCCGGTTCCAGCCCGCGCCGCCCTCCGACCAGCCGCCCGGTTGGATGCCCAATTACATCCACCAGCGGATTTGCTGCCGCGCGAACCAGCCGCGCTGTGGCTGCATCACTTTCCTGACTTAATGCCGCATGGGGCGATGCCACCACCCAATCCAACTCCTGTAAAACCTCGTCGGGGTAATCCAATGATCCATCGGCCAGAATATCTACTTCACTGCCCGCCAATACCGTCATTCCCTTCACCTTGGCAGCCGCTGCGCGAATGGCTTTGCAATGTTCCACCAGCCGGTCCACACGCAATCCGTTGGCCTGCACCTGGGATTTACTGTGGTCCGTAATGGCGAAATATTCATAACCCCGTCGCTTGGCCTCGGCAATCATATCGTCAATGCTGCAATGCCCGTCACTGGCGGTGGTGTGGGAGTGCATATCGCCGCGGATATCAGCTATCACCAGCATCGGCCAAACCGCCGGAATCTTCTGCCCAAGATATTCCAACCGTCGATCTTTCACTTCAATATGCTCACCCCGGCTCCGCTTAAACATCAGTTGCGCGAGTTCTATTTCGCCCCGATCTTCCCGCATTTCCGGTGGGAGCCACGCCAATTCCAGCGCGGTATAAATGTCCTGCTCATTTTCTCCCGCCACAGATTCTTCGCCCTTAAAAAGTCCCCATTCATTAAGCTTAAGTCCGCGTTTCACGGCCAATTCCCGTAAGCGTACATTATGCTCCTTCGACCCGGTGAAATATTGCAGCGCCGCACCCCAGTGCTGTTGTGCCACAATTCTGAAATCAATCTGCAATCCCGCCTTGGTGCGAATGCTGATCTTTGTATCGCCCGCTCCAAGGGTCTGCTGCGTCTGCTCATGCGCCAGCACCGCCTGGGTTATTGCCGGGGCGGTACTGGCTTGCGCACACACCAGAATGTCAATATCCCCAACGTTTTCCTTTCCCCGTCGCAGGCTTCCACAATATTGCACTTGCGAAACCCCCGTCACCTTGGCCAGCGTACCGCAATAACTTTCCGCCAGCGGCAACGCCCAGCCTATGCCGATACGCTTGCCCGCCTCTTCCATAAATTCCATGTTCTGCCGTATTTTAAGCTGCTTTTTTTCGCCAAAGCCTTTCATCTTTGGCATGGTGCCTTCAACCAGATGCTTTTTTAAATCTGCTACGGTTGTAATGCCAGCCTCTTTCCACAACTGATGTGCCGTTTTCACCCCCACCGATGAAATAGCCAGCATCTCCAGCACACCGGCCGGCACGCGCCCCGTGAGTTCTTCAAATTCGGAAATATGCCCGGTGCGTAGAAATTCATGAATCTTTTCAACCGTGCTTTTGCCAATACCGGATATATGCTCCAACCGCCCCTGTGCATCCAACAATTTCACATCTTCCGGCAAATCTTCAATGATCCGCGCTACTTTGCGCGTTCCCAGTACCCGAAATGAATTTTCCTCCAGCAACGCCATCACGTCCGCCGCGCGGTTAAACAATCCGGCCAAGTCCTGATTTCTGCTCATAACCGTCGGCTCCCGTTGTCCAGCATCGCAATATCTTCAACGCCTGCCGCAATAGCCGCGCACAACCGGGCATCGCCGGCGGTAGTGACTTTTATATTTAATGCATCCCCGCGCGTGCCGGCCACCCTTCCGCCGGTTGATTCAATAATTTGCGCATCATCCGTGACATGCCGGATCCGATCAGCCCGGATTAATTCGTCAAAACCTTTTCGCAGCAGTTCCGTGCGAAAGCACTGTGGCGTTTGTGCCTGGAACAGCCCGGCGCGATCCACCGTTTGCATAATCAAACCGTCCGGCCCCATGCGTTTGAGCGTCGCAGGTTCCGCCAGCACCGGCAATGCTGCGCCGTGCAAAACCGCTCCGGCAAATGCTCCATCAATAACTTCCACCGGCGTTACAGGCCGTGCGGCATCATGCACCGCCACATAAGGTGTCTCCACCATTCCACTGGACAACGCTTTATAAACACTTTCCCACCGCTCGGACCCACCGGATAAAACATGCAGCGGCTTATCATATAAAACGCTTTGCAAATGTTCCCGGTACACATCTCTGCGGCCCTCACCGGTAGCCACGATAATCGCCGCCACATCCGCCCGGCGTGAAAATAGCCGAACAGCCCGTTGCAAAACCGTCAGCCCGGCAATATCCACCAATAATTTATCCCCCGCCGCAAACCGCGTACTATTGCCCGCCGCCGGAAGAATAACCGTAAATTTATCTGCCATAGCCATCCCAAGAGTATCGCTGAAACTCCCCTGGCCCACAAACAATCCAAGCCCGCCTCCCGCTCCATGCACGTCCTGAACATGAAGATACACGCTGCCCAGCGGGTGGATGCGATGATAATCACCTTCAGTGCCGGCATGATGCTGGTTTACAAAAAGTAGCGACTCAAGTTGCTTGCCGCACACGCCCGGCTGCTGGATAATTAATGACAACTCGGCTGGCGCAACAGAAACCGGCCCTCGGTCAATCCTAATATTCAGGCGTGGCAGCACTCGATCTAGTGGACACGCAATCGGAGGATACTTATGAATCGTAAAGAACACTGGGAAACCGTTTATACCAAAAATAAAGATACCGAGGTCGGTTGGTATCAGGCTGATCCGGAAACCTCTTTCAACCTGATTGAAAAAGTCACGCCGGGCCGCGGGAGCGTTATTGATGTCGGTGGCGGAACATCACGGCTCCCGGAAAAACTTTTAGACCATGGTTACAGGGAAATCACCGTGCTGGATATTTCGGCAGCGGCGGTGGCCAAGGCCAAAGCGCGGCTGGCGCAGCGGGCGGAACATATCCAATGGATCGTCTCGGATATCACGGAAGTTGAAGACTTGGGGGCTTTTGATACGTGGCATGACCGTGCCGTATTCCATTTTCTGACTGATCCATTGGACCGTAAACATTACGCTGAATTGGCGGCCCGCACGGTGCCCCGTGGCGGCCACCTGATTATGGGTGTTTTCACGCTCGATGCCCCGCCGCGTTGCAGCGGTCTGGATGTATGCCGCTATGATGCCTCGATGCTGGCTGCCGAATTCAGCCCGGCATTTCGCAGTTTGGAGGAAACGTCTCACCTGCACATCACCCCCGGCGGCAAGCCGCAGCATTACATCTATCTGACGTTCGAACGACTATGATGTGGATGTCTCGGTTAAACTGAAAATCGATCTTGATTATCGCCGGCGGGCCACCGTGGCACGAACTATCGCTATCGTTTCCCAAAACAAAGGTACCTGACACCTTTATTTCTGCCAATCCCGCCCACCAGCGGCCGGGTATGAAAAAGCAGGGCGAAATCATATATAGCCAAATTCA
>JAKATV010000168.1 GCA_021818565.1 Planctomycetota bacterium | reverse complement strand
TCCGGTACTGGTAGCCGGCTACCTGGCATACCAGAACGTCGGCAGCGGCTTTATGCCCGATATGGATGAGGGCGGATTCAGTATGGAGTATATCGCGCCGTCCGGTGGGTCGTTGACGGAGACGGACCGCCTGTTGCGGCAAGTCGGGAAAATTCTGCGGGCAAACCCCAACGTGGCAACCTACTCCCGACGCACCGGAATGCAACTTGGCGGCAGCCTGACCGAATCTTATGCCGGCGATTATTACGTCCAGCTTAAGCCCTTTCCCCGCCCGCCCATAGAACAGGTCATGGATAAGATCGCTAAAGAGATTCACCATCGCGTGCCGAGTTTGTACATTGATCCCGAACAGCTCATGCAGGATCAAATCGGCGATCTGACGGCCGTGCCCCAGCCGATCCGGGTGGAAATTTTCTCCGACCATCAGAGCGTGCTGGATCATGAGGCCCGTAAGGTGCTTGCGGCCATCGAAAAGGTTAACGGCGTGGCCGACGCGCGCAGCGGGGTGGTGGTGGCGGGCGATTCAATATACGTGAAAATTAATTCGGTTGCGGCAGGTATTCATGGCATCACCCCCAAACAGGTATCCCGCTTTGTTCATGAATATGTTTATGGCACCGTTGCCACGAGGATTCGGCGCGGGCCGCAAATGATCGGTGTAAGAGTGTGGGCTCCAAGAGACATGCGCCGGACTCTCGCCAATCTTGAAAACCTGTGGCTGCGTTCGCCGAAGGGCCGCCGCTTTCGCCTCAGCAGCGTCGCCCAAGTTCAAATCCGGCCCGGCGAGCAGGAAATTGATCACATCAATCTCAAGCGGATGATCGCGGTAACGGCGCGAATCCATGGCCGGGATATGGGATCGACGATGGTGGACGTTAAGAAGGCCTTGAATCGGCCGGGCCTGTTCCCGAAGGGTGTGTATTACCGGCTCGGCGGGTTGTATCGCCAGCAGCAGATCGCCTTTCGGGGGTTGGTGGTGGTGATGCTCGGCGGCGTGGTGCTGGTATTTTTGTTGCTCTTGTTTCTGTATGAAAGCTTTGGAGCCGCGATCGCCATGATGATCATTCCGCTGCTGGCGCTGGCGTGCGTTTTTGTTGGATTATGGATTACCCATACGCAACTCAACATTTCCTCAATGATGGGCATGACTATGGTGGTGGGCATTGTGACCGAGGTGACCATCTTCTACTACTCGGAATACCATGAACTGCGCGACCATGAACACGGTGCCGGACGTTTGATACAAGCGGGTAAAAACCGCATGCGGCCTATAGCCATGACCACCATCGCCGCCATCCTTGCACTGTTGCCGTTGGCGCTGGTACTAAGCCCCGGCGCGGCGATGCAGCAGCCGCTGGCGATAGCGATCATCAGCGGACTGCTGGTGCAAATGCCGCTGACGTTGCTGCTGCTGCCGGTGCTGCTGGGATTCCTGCACGAGGAGCGCGAAGGTGCGCCGATCATGTAAAATATTGAATCGGAAATAACTCATAATATATTATTATTTGTTGGGGCTTGTGGCGGCAACTTTTCATATGTGAGGTGAAACTACCTTGCCGTGCTGGCATCATGATGGCAAGTTTAATTCGCCGCTGCTGTCATTTAAGCCCCCTTCCCAAATTGCAATGGTGTTGTGCTTGGCGACATTTCAGCGGCACAACATTTATCTTTATACGTAAAATATGATAATCTGATTTTATGAAAGACACGACCATAAACTTTACACATAAACGTTACGCAGACCGCCCGCAATTTTGCCGATTGTGTCAACTGGGTGCATTACCAGCAGGTTACGTATGTGCTGGTTAAAAATGGCTTGCCTTATGCCCGGCTAGCACCCGCGAAGGCGAAGGTATGTCCGGCCACGCAATTGGCGGAAATCTTATCGGGAGAATTATTGTCAACCGCCGAAGCCAAGAGGTGGCGTCGGGATCGGCACGCCGCCCACAAGGCCCTCGGGTTGCAGGCGGACAAATGGCGATAATGCTTGATGCTGACGTAATCTTATGAGGTTATCATCGCCGCCACGGCCATCGAACGTGGCAGCAGCCTGGCAACGTTTAATATTCGCCATTTCGCCGGTATAAAAGGGCGGAAAATGATCGTTCCCAAACTTGCGACTGCATGAATATTCCCGGGCCATCTTATAAGCGAATCGAGAATGGACACCGACTCGTGTTCGTGTCCCCGCGTGAGTTGCGCGAACGCTTGGAATAACAGACGAGTATGGACAGTTCCATCAGAATGCCAGGCACAGTCTTGTCGTCGGCGCAAAACATTATCCGGGAGTGCGGATGATAGAGACAATATCCGGAGCTATCCGGCGGAAATCGCGCAAATTCCAGGTGAGAATCGTTTCGGCGCGCACCTTCACAGCACATTGCAGAATCAGCGCGTCATATACGGCACCACCGGCAATACCGGTGCGTGCGGAATGTGTGATAACCGCCTGATATTGCCTGCCAGTCAGCTCCACCAGATTTAATCGCCCGCATATTTCCTCAACAAAAAGCAATGCGTGTTCGCCCGCGACACGGTGGCTTACCGGAAGGCGCGTGAGTATTGCATAGACTTCCGCCAAAGAATGTGCCGCGCAATAGCCGTTCTTGACCGACGCGCCGGCAAACGCGGCCAGACTGGCCTCGTGATTCTCATGATCCGCGAGGAAGGCCGCCACCAACACGGACGAATCAAAAAATACTTTCACTTTTTAGGCCTCAAGACTTGTTCTTCGCGATCTTGGCGAATGGAGTCCTGCATCGCCCTTATGGCGGCGGCGTTCAAGGGCCGCCCGGTGCGATAAATCCATACGCCCTTTTTCTTCTGAAGCGGAGAGGTATTACGCACCGGATGCAGTGAAATATTTTCGCCTTGGACATTTAATTCCAATGCGTCCCCGGCCTCAAGGCAAAGTGCGTCGCGCACGGGTTTAGGCAAGATCATTCTCCCCGCCTTATCAATGGTAATTCGCGTATTCATTATGGTATTATAAAATGGTATTAGCCATTTTTCAATACCATTATAACATACCGTTATATGATTAACCGTTATGCGACCATGGTGCCTGTGAAATATGGAGTATTGGCGCATCAAAATTGTATGGCCAACTGCACGGTTGCCACCAGCGCATTGTTGTAAATGCCGCCGGGATGGATGATGTATTGCAAATCCGGCTGGACGCTTAGCCACGGCGTGATTTGGGCGGTATAAAAACCTTCGATGGCCAGTTCATAACTGTAGGGCGTCTGCGCGTAGGGGCTAAGATGCGCCCACGTTGCGGCGATGCCGGTGTTGTCATCCATTCGGCCCGGAATGGGTCCGCGCCAGCGCAACCCGCCGCTGATATTCTGATCAATTTCCGTCAGTTGGTCATTGGCCCAGGCGTATTGCACGAATGACCCTATCCGCGAGGCGGTCTGACTTTTCGCGTGGTCAAATGTCCAGAGCGTCTGATCCAGATAGGCGTAGAAGCCCTGTGCACCCTGCACGTTTGATCCGGAATAGCGCTGGAAAGAACCGCTATGATACCATTGCCCCAGCGTAAGCGTTCCGCTGAGCTTATGCGGGGTGATTCGCCAGTTCAGACTTTCTTCCGCCAACGCTAAAATACCGTACGGATTTTCGACCGCATTAGGATTTGTGGAAGCCACATCCGGCACGGTATTTTCAGTATTGCCGTCAAACAGACCGCCATGCAAGGTCAAGGCCGACACGGGTTGCCACGACACCTCGCCACCCCATGCCGAAAAGGGATAACTGGGAAATACAAAAATGACAGGAGAAAAGCCAAATGAACCATTCAGAAAGGCTTGCGCATCGCGGATGTTGTCAAAGTCATACGTGGTATCAATGCGGCCGAGCTTAAACCAAAGGTTTCCATCCAATAGATTCTGCCGATACCAGATCTGATCCAATCGCGTGGCGGGGTTTTGATCAATGGCACTGATGGCTTGAAGTTCGCCCACCAGATCATTGGCCGGATTCTGTCCGCCATGGGCCATGAAATCGACAAATCCTGTTCCCCCTTTCCACCCGAAGAGTTTGTTGGTGTCCAAGGTTAGTGAGACATCCAGACGGTATCGCCAGTCGATACGATTGGTACGGATGCCGCCGGAGAAATTTTCGCTGGCGGCCTGCAGCAGTGTAACCGTGGGAGTGATGCCATGCGAATCCAAATCACCGCGCAGGCCCCACCAATCACCGGTCAACGTATCGCGCGTCAGCAGATCATGGGCAAACTGGGCGAATGAGCCAGGAGCGGGCCGGGCCGGCGGAATTGCGGTCGTCGGTGCCGCCATCGGTGCGGGAGTTTGCGCACTGCCCGCCGAAAGCAGTTGTATTGTGGCGGCCTGCGACGTGTCCGCCGTCACCGCGGACTTGGCGGCCGGCCGGTTCACGGGTGGTGGGGCAACCGGATCGCTTTGGGCTAAACCGCAAGCACCGATGACGATGGTACCAGCGGCGATCAACAGACATTCGGCGAAGCGCGGGGCACATGGGACAGCATCATTTAAGCACTGGAATTTGAATAGCACAGTGATCTCCTGCGGCCCCGCAAACTCAGTTATGGACGTTTTAAGCCCTCTGGCTATTGGCCCGACTACGCCGGCCCTTCCAGCGCGTCAGCTTCGGAAGTTCATCCAAGGCCTGTCCGGGTAATCGACGCTTTGCGAAGGCGGTTACTTAGACAAGTTTCATGTTATACAAAGTATAACAGTATTACACAAGCGGAATATATCGTCCCGCAGCTTACCTCGCATTATTGCCACTTCAAACTTAGGAATCAATCCGGCGGGTTGCCGCAAAAGTCGGAATGTGGGCAGCCGACGCATTGA
>JAKATV010000102.1 GCA_021818565.1 Planctomycetota bacterium | reverse complement strand
CCCTTTCCGGAGATTATTAACATTGGGTCGAATTCCTCTTCAAATGGAATAATTCCGCTCCTTTGCATATTATCAAATGTTCGCCTTAGAAACCATGTATCGACGAAATAGGACAATAAATCCCATTGCGCAAATTTGTAATTAAGGTGATTAGCATTGATCCGAAGCAGTGGTAGGCCGAATTGTTCGCAAAGTCCATCCTTAAGAGTGTCATTGCGTATTCCTTTTGCTGTCGCGTGTGACGCGCCGTCAAACTCCACCGCAAATAGTATGTTCCATTCTTTATCTGTTATTACAAAATCAAAATGCGACATCAGAGCAAACGAATATTGCTCCTTTGATACCCCACTTTTGTCTATGGGGATCGCGTCCTTGACACGTACCTTTGTGTATACGCGGGCATCCCCAGCCTGGCAAGCTGACTCCAGTTTCTCATAAGTGATCATTTCATAATTGTTCACGAGGAGTTTAATGCCTTTTTCCATCTTATTTCTCAGTTCAAAGGATGGTGGTGCCTTCAGCGTCTATTTTTATTGGCCTCTCATAAATCGGATTATTATTTCTTATATTATTTGGTTAATTCAGTCGATTACATCCGATATATTATAAATATCGGCTCAGATAGGCCTAAACTTTAATCGGCCATGGAATTCTTGGGGAATGGCGCGACCCGTGGTCGCAGCTTTTTGCGGTGGGGAATGTGCGGGCGTGTTGGCTGGTGGGATTTACGCAAAAATTTGCTTGGCCGGAGCGTGGCGTTTCGGCGGCGGGTATTATGAAGCAGTGCCGGGCCGCCTGGCGATTTTGCGGCCATGTTCCGCAAGCCGATATTTTTGCAGCCGGCTGTTGGGTTTGTCGGGCAGTGTATACTCAATAAGACCCTGCGCTAGGAGTTTTCGCACGGCCGCGTGCAATTGACCATCAACTTTCTGCTTGCCAACGGCCTGTGCGATTCGGGCCTTGGAAGTGGGACCCAACCAAAGCGCCGTAAGTATCCGAGTTGAAAGATCGCGGCTCGACCCTACCTCCGACCCTACCTCCGACCCTACCTTTGACTCTCCCCGTCGGCCCGGAGTTACCATCTGCGCCTTGAACGTAACGATTAAAAATCCATGACGATCCTCGAACATCGGCGCTGCCACTCCGTTTTGTTTGCACATGGCGATCACCCGGTTTGTTCCGCGGCCCCAAACCTCAACAGCCCCAGTCCGGTGGAAAGCCCCAGCGATCAGCGGGTTAGTAGGCTTTGAATCGTGCCGCCCGGAAAGCTGTTCCACTGTGACTCCCGTCGGAAGTCTTCCGCAACTTCGTATTTCGATCCTATCGTCAAACACGGCAATGGCAACATAGCCCGAGTAGTTGGAATAATCGCGGTGCATCACCGCATTGAGAAGTATCTCCCGCAGAGCACCAAGGGGAACTGGAAAATGGTCTTCCCGAAAAATTTTCCCCGCGGGGAATCGGGCCCCCAGCGGCATGGTGCGCTCAAGAAACGCCATGCCCTCCCGAACCATTGTGAAGGCGTTCATATACTCCTGCCGATTATCCACGATCTCGCCCGTCACTTCCGTGCCCCGGAACCGTCCCATTTTCAGCAGGCACTGTGGGTAATTGGGAAGAAATCGCTTCCCATAAAGCATCAGTGCGGCCTGTGTGAGAACGCCGTCAATTCGCAGTCCTAATCGGTCAAGTATTTCGCCAATGTCAGGACTCGTGTCCGGCGAAATACGATTCTGCTGGATGGCCAGCTCGCGCGTTCGCAGGATTTCCTTGCGGTCCAATTCCTTGAGCGTCAGTCCCTCCGCCGGGAGGTTTTCCCAACGGTGCTTGGCGTGACCGCGCTCAACAAGCAGTCGCTCATACTTTGCCTGCGGCATCCGGCGCGTAGTGCTGCCAACCCGTTCATAAGCGCGGCCCTCGTAGACGAAGGGCCGCATGTCACGCCCGGCTTCGACCGCCACGGCGATGGCATCGCGGTCAAGGCTGACTTTGATGCGTTGAATGGAAACGTGGGCGGGAGGTTCAAGGCGGTCACAGGACTGCGCGATGTCACGAAGCGTGTGGTCGGCAACATCCTGCCCTTCAATTCTTCCGTCGGGCCGAATGCCAAACAGCAGTGTGCCACCGGAGCCATTCAGGAAGGCACATAACGTCTGCATGGCCTCCTTTAATTCGCCTGTTGAACGTTTGAACTCAAGGACTTCGCCCTCGCCCTGCGCCAGAAGAGCGGATAGTTCTCGGGGGCTGTTTATCAAGCTGCGGCTCATATCAAACTCCACCGGAGGACAAATACTTGTTGTAGTGAGTGGCTTTTCTGCAATTGTTTTTCCATATCAGCGATGAGGGTATCACGATTGGCGTCGATGGCGTCCTGGGATTGGAAAAAGTCGTGGCGTTTTTTCTTGCGGGCTTCTTCCAGTTCGCGGATGGCTTTTTGGGCGTCGAGTTTTTCCGCCAGTGACCGTGCCAACGCCGCAGCCCGGCGGCGTTCGCTGATTTGGCGATCCAATTCTTTTATTTCCCGTTCCAGTCCCAGCTTCAAGTCATCGGCCCAGCGATCCAGCTTCAGCGATTCTTCATCAAATGCCTGCGTGTTGCGATCTTCAACGAGTTTGATAAATCGCTGAATTTCCGAGTCTCCGGCATTGGCCGGCGGCAGGGTGCCCTCGGCAGAACCCGCTATCGTGGCCGGTAGTTCCAATATTCTGCGGCAAATTTCCTCATCCAGTATTTCACCGGTATCGGTGGCACCCACCAGTACCAGAAATTCATCCGTGCTCATGGACTGCACGGTTAGCTTGGAAAGTTCCAGCCAGCCCTGTTTGCCAATCAATGGCTCCACAGCGCTGGCGATACCGAGCTTGCGATCATAATGAAATTGCAGATGCTGCGGCGGCAGTTGACGGTTCATGGCCTGGTGGATCAGTTGTTGGGCCAGCGGATGATCCTGCCGAAAAAATACGTCACCGAGTTCCTCTGCTTTTTTCCAATCAAGATTATAGCGGCCATAGAGCGTGGCCTCCGGAGTTCCGGCGGCGGATTGCCCGTGGTACGTGAAGCGCGGGGCGGAATCTTCAAATACCGCGTAGGTTTGCAGTTCGGCCTTCGCCAGGGAAAGCAGCCAGCGCTGGCGCTGGTCGAGGGTTTCCGCGGCTTGATCCCGGTGCACGCGCAGACGGGCGCTGACCTGGTCATCGACATTTTCCAGCAGCAGTTGCCGCGTTTGGGCCATGCGGGTTTGGATACGTTCATCAAGCTCGCGGCGCATTTGATCAAAGGCAGTGGCGATTTCCGCCGGGGTGCGGCAGGTCTGATATATCTGGGCGATGCGGCTTTGCACATCCACGCCGGACTCAACGGCACCGAGAATTTCATCGGTGGTTCCGAACACGCCGTCAAAAAGCTTGAACTTTTCACTTAACAATTCAAATACGCGCTGGTCAGCTTCATTGGTGCGGTTGATAAAGTTGAGCACCACAACGTCATGCTTCTGGCCATAACGGTGGCACCGGCCTATACGCTGTTCAACCCTTTGCGGATTCCACGGCAGGTCGTAATTGACCACCAGTGAGCAGAATTGGAGATTGACGCCCTCGGCGGCGGCTTCGGTGGCGATGAGAATGGAAGCGTGGTCGCGGAAGTGTTCCACAATGGCGGCCTTGATATCGACGCTGCGCGAGCCGGTGATGGTCTGATCGTCCTTATGGTGTTGGAGCCACTGCTGGTAAATGGCGTGGGAGTTGGGATCAGAGTTGGAGCTGTTAATGAGTGCAATCTGGTCGGCGTAGCCGTTGGCGGAAAGCAGATCGAACAAGTAGGCCTGGGTGCGGCGTGATTCGGTGAATATCACGGCCTTGCGCTGTGCGCCCAGTGCCGCGATACGGTCAAATGCGGTGGCCAGTGCGGGGATCAACTGCTGGCCCTTGGCGTTGGCCGGAATTTCAGATGCCTGCCGGGCGTAGGATCGCAATTCCGCAAGCTCGGCGTGCAGGCGTTCCAACGGTGGCGGCTGATCCGGCGGCGTTTGTGCAGATTCCGCAGGATCTGATTCCAGCATTTCATCCTGGAATTCCTCAATGCCGTCCAGATCGTCGTCGCCGAGCAGTTCGGGATGGGCGGAAAGATTTTCCAGGCGTTCGGCGAGCCGGGAAAGGGTATGGCCAATGGCGAAGGTGGACGATGAGAGCAACTTACGGAGCACCAGGGTGATAAGCGCCCGCTGGCTGGCGGGCAGTGCGAACAGTTGGTCGCGTTGCAGGTAGGTGGAAATGCTGTCATACAGCGCCTGTTCCGGCGGCGTGGGGTGGAAATCCCAAGTAAGGGAGATGCGGCGAGTGAATGGAATATATTCCACCACCTGTTTGCGCAAGGTGCGGATGCAGATCGGTGCCATGCGGTCCCGCAGACGATTTCCACGGTCGGGATCCAGTTTGCCGTTGGTGAACTGGTCACGGAAAGATTCAATATCCCCAAAGACATGTTCATCAATGACGCTTACCAGCCCGTAGAGTTCATTGAGCGTGTTTTGCAGCGGGGTCGCGGTCAGAAGAAGTTTGAAGGCGCTTTGTACGCCAGCGGCCACGTCCCGGGCGGTTTTACTGCCGGTTTTATAAACATTGCGCAGGCGGTGGGCTTCATCAATAACGGCGATGTCCCAGGGCACTGCGCGGATGCGGTCTTTATTGGCCGCCGCAAAATGGTAGGAGCAGATGATAATTTCGTTGGGAGAATCAAATGGGTTGGCCGCCGGGTTATTCATTTTGCGAACCGTTGCACCATCCAGAATCTTGCAGGGAAGGAAAAACTTGGCCAGGAGTTCCTGCTGCCATTGTTTGCGGAGCATTGC
>JAKATV010000446.1 GCA_021818565.1 Planctomycetota bacterium | reverse complement strand
GGATCAGAAGACTGGCCGCATTTACGTGGCCACGGATGAAGGTCTGGCGTGGAGCAGTCTCCGCAAACCCGGCCTTTTCCACTATGTGCGCGGGGCGGATTACGCTCTCAAGGATCGCCAGCTTTGGCGCCCGCCCCATCACGTGCCGGCGGCGCCGGCGGCGGATTTGCTGCTGCCCGGCGATCACATCACCTGCCTGGCCCAGGATAGCCGGGGCAAGCTCTGGCTGGGCACGTGGCGCAGCGGCTGCTGGACCGGTATATTCCGCGTGAACAAATCAAAGGGAAGTATGCCGGAAGTCCTGCCGGTCAGCCGACACGGGGGGAGCCTGTTCAGCAGTTCATATATCACCGCCATATTGCCGCGGAGCGATGGAAAAACGCTGATCGGCCACTATGGCACGGGCGTCTCGGCGGTTCGCACTTGGGAACCGTCATGGTGGAGCAGATTATTCCATTATGTGCTCGGCGGATTCCACGATGCGCTGGCCTGGTTGTCCTGGCGGGCGAACCTGCCGGCGCTGGCCCAGGCGCCCACGGCCGGCAGGCTGGCCGGCTTATGCCGGAAGTTGCTCCACAACAATGTTTCCAAACAGGATTTCGGCCCGCGTGTTGTCCCCATCACCAGTGATTGGCGGACGCAGGGCACGTGGCTGGGCCGCTATGGAAGATATTGGGCGTGTCTGTTTGCGTGCGGCGTGCCGGGGCCTTTCGATTATGTCTGGGGGCCAAGTTCAGTGGGGTTGGAGCACATCGATGCGATCGGCCCGCATCACAGAGAAGTTCAATTGCATCCTGGTAATGGTGACACTTACGTGAGGGGTGGTGATTCCGTCCGATTTCATATGACATGGCTCTACACCGCCAAAAAACGGGTGCTGGAACTACCGGAAGTTTATCTGGATCGCTGCGTCATCATGCATCAGACGACTTGCGCTGAGGATCGGCGCGAGGCGGAACTCGACGACCACGGCGAGACGTATCCTCTCACCTGGCAGGGACCAGGGTTATACGAGTTCCTTCATATTCCGCCCGGCGCGTACACGCTTTCACTCTATTTTTTCAACAAGGATGGCCACACCGGGCCAAACCGCAATCGCGATTACGCGATTTCCATGATTCCCCTGCGCGCAACCTATCCCCTTGGTGGCGGGTCTTTGCCCAATACAGCGCCGCTGGCGAAGATGCGCGGCGCGGCCCAGAGCCGAGTGGTGAATTTCTGGGGCGGGGTATGGAAAAGATTTTTTGTTCGCGGGCCGATGAGGCTGGCAATTCGCGTGGCGAAAAATTATTCGTTCGATACCATCGTTCAGGGGGCGATGCTCGATCCGTTGGCCGAGCATCCGGCGCCCTATTATTTCGGCCACCGTGCCTGGCAAGCACATGAGAGGCGGAGAGCGGAATTGCGCACCCGGTTGGTCGCCGCGTGGCGCCCCGGGGGAGCGGACGTCCTCGTCCGCAATACTGCGACCATCCACACAGCCCGCCTGATTCTTCAAATTCTTAATGTTCTCGAACACCGCAACCCCGCCGCCTGGGCGGCCAATCAGAGGCAGGCTTATCTATCAGTTCTGCGCTGGTGCGTGGCGAAGTACGGCGAGCTTCCGCAAAATCCCGCCGCCGCGGTGCTCGCGGAAAAATGTTATTACCACTTGGGGCTTTTTCATCACTGGGAGGCGGTGGAAAAATCGCGCCACATTCTGACTTCCCGGCAAATCGAAAAGGATTTGCGTTGGGATGGATGGCCTTATTCCTATCGCCGTTATGAGTTTTATGTGATACGGAAATACGTGAAAGGATTAAAAACAACGCCGCGAACGGCGGAGGTCAATTAGGAAATCATCGGATTCCGGGTGTTCCGGAATTCGCAATGTTGTTTGTTCCAGTTTAAGGAGTTTCTATCATGTTTACCAAGATTCGGTCCAATTGGCAGATGAGGAAGGCAAAGGTGCTCGTAGCCTCGGCGGTCTGCGTCGCGGGGTTGTGTATTGGATTCGGCGGCAATGCGATGCTGTGTAGAGGTACCGAGTCGCCAAACCATGAATATTGCCAAAACCAAGGTGCATCTACTATGTGCACTCCGCTCCCCATTTCGTGTACTATCAACGGAAATTGCTCGGGAATTCAAGGTGTGAGCGTCTGCGACGACACCCACCAGGTGCAGGGTTGCCAGTCGAGCTTTTGGGATGACAACTGCTCGTCCGCCCCAAATTATCAGTGCGATATGGCAGCGATCTATACTGGGTACTGTGTAGGTGGCGTCTGCGCACTTAGAACGCCATTTCAACACTTGTGTGCATATAATCAGGTTCTCGCGCAGTGCCAAACCAATTGAGACGAAGCGCCGGCGCCATCGTGGTTCCTTACCAGAGTATGGTCCGCAATGCTAGGAAATTTAAGCTATTTCGCATCTGGCCGCCCCGCCGATTGACAATGGGCCACGCCAGCGGCGTAACAAGTTATCGAGATTCGATCAAGGCCGGGTCTTATCCGGAGATTATATAAGGTGGTCTACCATGCTTAAGACCATGCGGTTCGCTAAATTGGGAATAATTGGCTTTATTCTCGCCGTCGGTTTGATGCTGCAGACGCGGCACGTCGCGAGAGGCCAATCGGCGGTATTAACAGCTAGACAGCTCAAGACGCTCGTGGAAGCAGGCCAACAGCGATACTGGTCGATTGTGTACACGGGGACCGTGTCCGTCTACGACGGCCAAGCTGGCGGCGCGGAATTTGCAACGCAAGAGTCTTGTGTTCGATCAAGCGTGATATGGACCCCGACACGGGTTTTATGCCGGTCGAAAATGTGGCTGCGTTTTCCCGATGGTACTCACGTTCCAGGGCGGCTGGGATATCTCTTCAATCGAACGTTCACCAAATCGTATGATTTTTTGGGTGCGCACCTGGGGGAGCCGCAGCCAAGTATGGTGGGTGATGTGTGGCACGGCGACGTGCACCGTTGCTCACTGATTCCACCGGTGCTCTGGGCGGACTGGTTCTGGTTGCCGATTGGCGATTCCAATAGCCGGGTTGTATGGGATTCCCATGCAGAACGATATGTTATCACCACAAGTGTCCCTACTCCTTTGGGTGCGTCACGCAACATCGCGCGAGTTTCACCGGCCCTTGGATTTCTTCCGACCCGATATGAGTTTTTCCACCCCGGCCTACGAGCTCCCCAATGGATTATCAGATTCAGCCGTTTCAGGAAGGTTGCCAAGGGACTATGGTTTCCATTCCGCTGTGTGAACGTAACATACGTTCCGGCAAGTTCGAAAGTACCCCATTCGCTGGGACCTGTGAAAATCGTTTACACGATATCAGAAGCCAAAGTTAACATCCCGGAGCCGCCCGCATCGTTCAAATTAGCTTTTCCGAGGGGTACCAATGTTTCGGACTCGATCTCGGACCGTGTATACCAAGTATACCGTGTTAAGGGGCCGGTAGGCGAAAATATCGGAGCCACGGAAATCCTTCCCCCAAAGACAGCGCAGATGCCCCCAGAGGCGGTGGTGGCGCCCTCGGATCGCATCTGGTACACGTTATTCTCTCTAATGGCCTTCATAGGGGCGATTGCTCTCTTTTTAATCGCCATTTTAATTCTGCGGCGAAAGCCGCGAGGGAAATGACAACATCGCAATCGGTGTTTTGTTCGGTCAGCAGCGAATGCCGGAAGATGATTGTGCTTTACAGGAGAACAGGTCTCATGAGAACAGCCATAATCCAATTATTAACGGTGACCACTATCGTTGGCTTCATCCAATTTTATTATGTGCGCGCAACCAACGCCGCGACAGCGGTGCGTTCCCTGGTCATAGTACCCTACAATTTTGGAGACCGCCCGGCTGGGACGGTGGTGCATCTTCACGTGCCCATCCGGAATCCGTTGCCGAAGGTGGTATTGATTAAAGACATCCAAACATCCTGCGGCTGCACCTCAGCTAAGCCGGCTTCATGGAAAGTCACGGCTGGCGGTGCGGATGATATTGCGGTGCGGATTAACAGCCTGTCCGTTGGAGGGACTTTTGACGGAACCGTGTTGATCGTCGGCCACACCGCAGCAGCGTTACCAATTGTGTGGCGGATTGACCTTGCGGGTAAATTCATTACTTCGAGCACGAATCTCTTGACGATTCCCCGCAGTATCAATCTTGGCTACCCGACACCCGGGAAAAGGCTTTTCCAGATGGTGCGTCTTGAAAGGAATGGACTGGTGGATCTCGGAAAAGTGAAAGCAATTGTTTCGGCGCCGTGGATCAAGGTGGTCTATGACTCTTGGCGAAGTAATAGTATGGCTGCGGAATACAAGGTCATCATCCGCCCGCCGCAAGGCAGTGGTAGCTTTCACGAAGAAATTCGCTTTCAGGGGGCCGAGTCGGGAGATTTTATACGGCTTCCTATTTCCGGCCATACCGTTCCCCTTATCGGTGTTGTCCCCGATAAAGTGCTGCTCATGCCCGGACAGCAGGTCTACCCCTTGTTAATTTGTGCGGCTGCGGGCGGCACAGCCACGCTGCAAGGTTACCGTATCCAGTCCCATGGGATCAAGGTTGTCTCGGTCAGGGAGTCCAAGCGGCGGATGGATGGAAAACCGATGCTTAAAGCCGATGCACTGCCAACCAGTAAGGGCTTCATTTCGGCCACGCTGTTCTTGCGGTTTAAGCAATGGAATAAACCAGTCAAGGTGATGTTCGTCGGAATGGGACAGTGATTCGTAACCGGTAACCGTTCACGGGCCAAAAACCGCTTAAAATCAAAGAAATAATGTGGAATCTGAAGTTTATGGAGCATAAAAATCACAAAAAAAGTGCTCTGCAAGGCAAAAAGTGGCGTTTTTTTGCTGATTAC
>JAKATV010000298.1 GCA_021818565.1 Planctomycetota bacterium | reverse complement strand
AGTTGGGAGTTAGTTAGAATTGGAATCGCTTCGCTTTCGGAGAATGCGGGAATTGGCGTTAGATCACGCTGCCACAACACAGAGATTATTGGCATGGAATATTTGCGATGACCAAGAAATTGGAAAATCGGATGAGCCGCAATACTGCGGGGATGGCCCCTTCCGGTTCAGGGCTGTACGCCGTGCGGATTACCCCGGCGGGGGCGGGGGCCATTGCCGTGATTGCGGTTGTCGGGTCGGCGGCCAGGCCCTGCGTTATGCAGTTATGCGCGCGCGCGAAAGACTTGGCGGGGAAAAGCATGGCCCGGGCAACACTACGGTTTAAAGGCCGGGAAATTGATGATGCTTTAGTGGTCTGCCGTGAAGAATGTCACTTTGAAATCCATGCCCATGGTGGCGTGGCGGTGGTGGAGCAGATTTTGAGCGCGTTGGATGCGGCTGGGGCAACGGTGCGGGATGGGTTTGAAAACCTGCCAAATCACCAACCTTTGCAGGACAGTCAAACGGCATCCCCGGCACCGGCCATCCTAAATGAAGTGCTGACGGCACTGCCAGGTCTGGATAATTCTTTCGCGGTGCGCCTGCTGGCCAGTCAGCATATACAGGGTCTGGGGGCATGGGCCGGCCGGAGCGCGGCCCGATTGAAGAATTCATGTCATATTGATGCGTTGTGGCGCGTGCAGTCGCAGGCCCGTTGGATTTTGGAAAAATCCACTTTTTTTCGGCACTTTATAACTCCGCCGCGGATCGCCCTGATTGGTCGGCCCAATGCTGGAAAATCCACTCTGATCAACACCCTTGCGGGCCGATCGGCAAGTATCACCAGCGACCTTGCCGGCACCACCCGTGACTGGGTGGACGTAATGATTCGTATTACCGCCGGAGATGTATCATTAAACGCGGTTGTCGTGGACACCGCCGGTATGCGCTGCACAGACGATCCATTGGAGCGCGAATCCATTTTGCGTTCGCACCAGCAGACCCTCCACGCTGATATTACTGTATGGGTCATCGATGGCACGCAACGTGATGAGTCTGTCCCCGCAGGTCTGGATTTAAACGGTCCTTCCCGCGTAATTTACGCCGTCAACAAAACCGATCTGGGCCTCCATGACAAACATTTCACCACACGTGACCGTAACGCAACGATCTGCATGAGCGCCTTAACCGGCACCGGTATTGAGGAATTGCATAAAGCAATTCTCAAAGCCCTTGGCGTATGGAACTGCTCCCCACAATCACCGTTAGTTTGGACGCCCCGACAACGCAACCTGCTGGAAGGAATATCCGGCACGCTGGGCAGTGCGGTAGTTCTGACACTTTTAAGTGAACTGTGCGGTGAGTGGCAATGATCAAGGACCTGACCACTGACAAGTTGATCATTGGTCATTGAGCGTAGCGCTTGGCCTGCCGGAATTTTCAGGTAAACTCTGATGATGAAAAAGAAAGAGTCACAGAGTTTTGAAATTGACCTGGTAAAGGAATTTCGGTTTGAAGCGGCACATCGGCTGCCACGAGTTCCGGCGAACCATAAATGTGCGCGTCTGCATGGGCATTCGTTCCGCATTGAGGTCCATGTGGTGGGTCCGGTAAGTCCGGAAACGGGGTGGTTAATGGACTTTGCCGACTTGCAGCAGGCTTTTGCCCCGCTGATGGATCAGTTAGATCACCATTATCTTAACGACATTCCGGGACTGGAAAATCCCACCAGCGAACAGTTGGCGCGGTGGATATGGATACGTTTGAAGGAACGCCTGCCACAGTTGGTGCAGATAACCGTCCATGAAACGTGTACGAGCCGATGTATTTATCGCGGAAGAGAAAAATCGTGATTCGCGGATAAATCGCTTGGCGGAATCGCCCGTATTCACTAAAATGATGGAGTTGAGGTGGACTATTGCCTTGGAAGGCAGAAGGCCCCAACGCGGATGCGAGGTTTGTGCAGGCGTTATTTTTCCACGGACAGCACCGATTTTCAGTGCTTTTCGTTTGGAGGGCATGTTTTGACTTTAAATGGAAAAGGTGTGTCAGTGACAACTTTGGTTGAGCCGCAGCAGAAAATTGATCCCTCCCCCTCCCAAATGATGGATTGGTACCGCCAAATGGTGCTGATCCGGGCGTTTGAAATGCGTTGTGCACAGTCATACCAACAGCAAAAAATAGGGGGCTTCTGCCATTTGTATGTTGGGCAGGAAGCAGTCGCGGTTGGCAGCATCGCGGCGGTGCGGCCCACGGATTATGTCATAACCGCCTACCGCGACCATGGTCATGCTATTGCGCGGGGGATGGACATTCATCCCTTGTTTGCGGAGTTATATGGTAAAAAGACCGGCTGCTCCCATGGCAAGGGCGGCTCGATGCACTTTTTCGATGCCAAGAAGAATTTCTTTGGCGGTCACGCGATTGTCGGTGCCCATATTCCGCTGGCAACGGGTCTGGGTTGGGCGGCCAAGTACCGCAAAGAAGACCGCGTGGTATTGTGCTATTTTGGTGACGGGGCGATGAATCAGGGATCTTTCCATGAGGCCCTGAATTTGGCGGGTCTGTTCAAGCTGCCCATTATTTTTATGGTGGAAAATAACGGTTACGGCATGGGCACGCATCTGCATCGGGCCTCGGCTGTGACGGACTTGAAGCTGCGTACCGGCGATGCCTATGGTATTCCGGGTAAAGATGTTGACGGTATGGATTGTGTAGCGATGTACCGCATGACTATGGCGGCGGCGGAATATTGCCGCAAGGGGAACGGATCCATTTTTCTGGATGTAAAAACCTATCGCTATCGCGGCCATAGCATGTCCGATCCACAGAAGTACCGCACCAAAGAAGAAGTGGCGCAATATCAGGAACATGACCCCATTGGTCGGTTGGAAAAACAACTCAAAGACTCACACATTCTCGACGATAAAAAAGTAACTCAGATCAGTGATGAAATTCATGCCCAGGTGGAAGCCGCCCATGAACAGGCCGATGCCGATGCCTATCCGGATACGGCGGATGTATGGTCGGATATTTATGCCAATACGTTTGGGGATTATAAAGCATAAGGACGCGGTCTTTCCGCCTTGGCACTTGATGGCCCGGTAATTGATACGTGCCGGCGGCCATTGAATATAATGCACCAGAAAAACACGAAGGAATAAAAGCTATGCCCGAAATTCAAATGCGTGAGGCGCTCAATCAGGCCATGTGTGAAGAAATGCAGCGTGATCCGGATGTATTTCTTATCGGCGAGGAAGTGGCCGAGTATGATGGTGCGTATAAAGTGTCGCAGGGTATGCTGGCGAAATTCGGCCCGATGCGCGTGGTGGACGCGCCGATTTCTGAATCCGGTTTCGCCGGGCTGGGCGTGGGTGCCGCGATGGTCGGCATGCGACCGATTATTGAATTTATGACCTTTTCGTTTTCACTGGTGGCATTTGATCAGGTGGTCAACAACGCCCCCAAAATAAGGCACATGTCCGGCGGGCAGTTAAAAGTTCCGATTGTGTTTCGTGGTATTTCCGGTCCCGGGCAGCAGCTTGGCGCTACGCATTCATGGACGGTCGATGCGCTTTACACCCATGTTCCGGGGCTGAAAGTGGTTTGCCCCACAACCGCGTATGATGCCAAGGGCCTTTTGAAAACAGCCATTCGCGATGATGATCCGGTTATTTTCCTGGAAAATGAATCCATGTATGGTTTGCGTGGAGAAGTACCGGAAAAGGAATATCTTCTGCCCTTCGGTAAAGCGGATATCAAACGCGAAGGATCAGATTGTACAGTGGTAGCGTGGGGACATTGCTGCCTGACCGCGTTGGCGGCGGCGGAAAAGCTGCACAAAGAGCACGGAATTGAAGTTGAAGTGATTGATCCGCGTACTTTGCGGCCTCTGGATATGCCGGCGATTATGGCATCGGTGCAGAAGACGGGCTATTGTGTAACGGTGGAAGAGGGATATCCGCAGTGCGGGGTGGGGGCGGAAATTGCGGCACAGTTGCAGGAAAATTCTTTTGATTATCTAGATAATTCCGTGATACGCGTGGCGGCCATGGATGTCCCTATGCCGTACAGCAAGCCCTTGCTGCAACATGTGCTGCCTGGGGTGGAGCGCGTTGCCGACGCCATCAAGAAAGCCATTTATTTTCAAGGGTAATTGCACGGGAACTTCATGGATACGATGACTTCCGGGCGGCTGACGCTGGATTCCTCCGAGATGGATAAATTCTTCGCCCTGGCGGGGCAAAAATCTTCCGCGACACTGGCCGCATGGGACCCGGAAAAAGGCGCGCCGGTTTTTACCGTTCAAGGAAAATATCAAGCCCGCAACTGGACGCTGTGGACCGAGGGATTTCTGCTGGGGATTCCCCTGCTGGTCTTTGACGGCATCGGCGATGAAGCACTGCTGAAAGCCGCACAGCAGCACATTGAAAAACACATGGCACGGCACGTATCCAACATCGGCGTGCATGATCATGGCTTTAACAATATTTCAACCTACGGCAACCTGCGCAGGTTGATGCTGGGGAAAAAAATCCGCTTTGATCGGCACTACCTGAATTTTATGGAAATGGCTTTGAAGGCCAGTGGGGCGGTGCAGGCGGCCCGCTGGACCGCGATCCCATCTGACCCGGAAAAAAATCCCACGTGCCGCGATACCGGATTCATTTATTCATTTAACGGTCCGCATTCCCTTTTCAGCGATACCATTCGCTCCTTGCGGGCGCTGGTGGTTGCGTGGCAGTTGAATCATGAATTATATGGGGAAAATGACCGTCCCATTAACCTTCTGGCACGCAGCATTCATCACGGTTTAACGACCGCGAAATACAATATCTTCTACGGCACCGGCCGGGATTTTTATGATCGGA
>JAKATV010000218.1 GCA_021818565.1 Planctomycetota bacterium | reverse complement strand
GGTGGATGTCGTACTCTGGTCGTCGCTGACGCTGGCCGCCGTCATCCTGACTGCCCGATTTACGGACAATGCCCAGTACCTAGTAAATCCCAAAGATTCCGGGGTCCTCAAAATTGACCCGGAGTCGGCAAAAAAGCGTGTTGCCGGGACCCAATAACGGCAACACCCCCCTGTGGCGCTTGTTAATTTGTAACACAGTTGTTAAAAATAGCCGGTATGAAAAACTCAATAGAACGCTCGCCGGCCATCGAAAACACTGATCCAGATGATATCGCAGGTCGGTCCATTCAGCGGGCCGTTGCCGCGGTTCTTGCCAAAAGGACTGCGGCAAAACATGATCATCCGGACGCAGTGGAATTGCGCTTGATTTCCTATGATATAACCGCCGAACCTATGACGGAGGGGAACCCTCCGGAGACACCCGAATTGGTCGCAAGTTATGAGGAACTCCACCCGAACCAGTTCGATCCCGAGCAATGGCCGGAATTGTTACCCAAGCTTGAAGTTCTGCACAATAAATTCCCGGACGATGCGAAAATCGGAAATTATCTGGCGGCACTTTACAGTCGTCTCGGAAGAGAGGACGATACGCGCCTGACCGTTCAAGACCTCTACCGCCGCCACCCGGATTATCTCTTTGCGATAACAGCGATGATCCGGATTCATCTAAATGATAACGAATTGGAAAAGGCCCAGGAAATACTCAAGAACCGTTTTGAATTATCACTGATGTATCCGAATCGGAAGGTATTCCATATCTCAGAATTTGTCGCCTTTTATGAAATGATTGTGCGGTATCACATCGCGCGCGGTGCACTGGATGCAGCCCAAAGCGCCTTGAACGTATTTAAAAAAGTGGCACCGGATCATCCCGAACTGGGAGTTCTCCAGCAAGTTCTTATGATTGGCAACCTCAAGGAATACCTCGCCCAACTGTCGGCCCCAAAACAGCGAAATAAACAGGGCAAAAAGCGTAAATAACACCTTACGGCACCAGCAAACTGCTGCCGGGATAACCCGAAATGCTGCGGCTGTGCCAACCGGTTTGATCGGTCCATGTGATCGACCCCGATGTCGTGGTGGCTTTTTGTAAATCGGACAGATGGGGAATTAGAGAACTTATCGGCGGATCAAATTGCAGCCCCAGCAGTAACGAATAGGTTGCCGCCTCGGTGGTGAGTGTCGCGTAGGCATCCGGCAACAGTCGCGGCTGATCAACAAACGAGGCGTTGGTGTAATTGCCCGTACATCCGAGCTGTTTTTGCAGAGCTACGAACTTTTTGTTATCAAGAATTGACGGTGCGGTGGCCTTGCGGGCCAGCGCTACTTCAATGGGCCGGGGAAAAGCGGAAAAATAAAAATATCCGTGGGCAATCGCCCAGGCGGGCATAACAGTTGCGGTTTTGATGTAATAAATTGTCGCGCCATGTGAATGGAGAATTCTTAATTGGGCCGGCGGGCCGGTGTATCCACGCTCCCGCAGTGCGGCATTCACCGCCAGCAGGGCCATGGGCGTTAAGGTCTGCAATGCTCGGGAAAGACGCTCGGGGTGCGTAAGCTTATTGATCAGCACCTGCCCCAATGCGCTGCTCACGGGCATGGCGGGGCTTTGGTACGTCAACCAATAGGGCCCCAATGCGTTGATCAAATCCTTCTCGACATCGACACCCGTAATGCCGTTAACCATCGCTATGACCTGTCGCACTTTGCGGCGCATCGTCGGGCCGGCGACTTCCAAGTACGTTTTGAATGTGCGGACAAATGCTCCCGCATTCAAATGTGAAACGGTAACGGCGGGTGAATTTTCAGGTGCCAGAGCCAGCATGTCCGCGGCACCATCTGTGGGCTTTAAGGCCGAATGGCGCATGGCCACAAAGGATGCGTTTAGCCACTGTTTGCCGACAAAGCCATCCGCCGATGCGTAGGCGACAGCGTTATGAAAGGATTGGCCGTTAAGAATAATCTTGGCACTATTAATAATGATGCGCTGTTGTTTACCCACAGGCGAGCGACGCGGCGCGGCATGTTGCAGGGCTTGATCTAAAAGGGTGTTGGCATAAGTGCTCAGACGTGATAAATCAGCAAATTCCGCGGATACGGGGTGCGCGGGCATAAATCGCATGGTGCGGCAAAAGCCCGCCGCGGTTGCCAGTGTTTTGCCACGGTGGGCCAACGCATTTCGCACGCGCGGTGTGAGGTGAATGCCGGCGTACACCATGGAACCAACAGCCCCCACGCTGATGCGCGGGCCGGTGGGATAAAGCTCCCTTGGCAGCTTTTTGAATATTGCCAGCACGGCCGCCGGATATTTCCCGGCATTCATAATCAACACCACCTGCGGCACCGGGGCCACGTTGCGAATACCTGTGCTGATAGGCCGAAAATACACGGCAAAGGGATGCGTCATTAACAATGATCCGATCGCGAATGCTTTTTTGAACTCCGAAATGTGCAACTGGGTATCGTGTGCGGCAGGCAGTTGATTGAAGCGATGCAGCAACATCGGCAGATTTCCCTGAATGAAATCCGCAATATGCGTATGTGAGACTACCACTTGAAGATTCGAGTTTTTGTAGCCAGGCCATTTGGTCACCGGCCCCGCCCATCCAAAATAAATCTGCGCATCGGAGGGAATTCGGCCCGCCAGAGGTGCCGGGAACGCCGCGGGAGCTACCGCACGCACCGGAGGACTTGCAACACTGAGGGAACCGACCGTCGAACACATTGCCGCAACAATAAATAAATAGCGTCTCATCGTGTTACTCCAGTTGGCCGATGGAAAATTATGGGCTTGCCGGTTTTGGCGGCGGAAGTTTGGCTTTAAGCTCGTTGGCTTTCTTAATTAATTCCGCGGTTGTTAACGTCGGTACTTTGGGCACAATAAATGCCCATATCTGATGATCCTTAAATTCGATGGGCAGAATACTGGCGAAAAGGTCTACGCCATACCATTGGTACCAGGGCCGCGGCATGGTTTTATGCGTGTGCAGATAGTAATAGACGTATTTGGGCTTCAAAGGCGTACCGATATTTTCTTTTTTGCGCAGCCGCACGCTGTAATCTCCGTACCATTTAAACGGCACGGTACAGGGCGTGGTGCCCTGTTCAACTTGATTTAAATAGACCAAACTTCCCGGCGGATCGCTCACCAGCGTAACCGAACGCTCCACGCACCCGCCCAGCGAAAGAAGCAAGGTACACAGTAGTGCCCCGCGAAGCCCAAACCGTCTAACACACTTATTTTCATCCAGCATCATGGAGTAAATTGTAACCATGCGCGGAGCTTTTAGGCCAGCAGACCGGCAACTTGCATAAAAATGTTGCCGCCCTGTCACGCCATAATGCCGTTACAAAAAATACAACGACCGAATTGCCTATTCCGGGAACCAGCGGTGATTGCCGGGAAAGCGTTGTCGCTTAAACGGTTTTATGGTAAGTAATGCGTTATGGATGAGGCCGATTGCTGATGCGTTTGACACCCCCGATCAAGCAGATGAAACAATGGATCTTGGCGTGGCAACTGCGCGGTCAGCAGCAGTTAGCCCGTTGGGGAATTCGTGAGCAGACATTACTGATCGGTCTATCGTTTATCGTCGGCCTGCTGGCGGGCGGGGCGACATGGCTTTTTGAGCAGACTGTTAAGCTCATTGAAAATTATTATTATCTGCCGGCAGTGAAACAAACTCATGCCACCACCTGGTGGCCCTGCTATGTATTTTTACCGCTGATTCCCGCAGGCGGCGGCCTGGCGCTGGTGCTGTGGCGGCGACTGTGGGGCCGCCAGAAATCCGAATTGCACGGCTTAGCCGGGCTGTTACATTCTCTGTCGCGCGAATCGGGCAAACTCAAGGCTTCTCTGGGGATAGAAACATTGGTGGCCAGCAGTTTGACCATCGGCACCGGCGGATCGGCGGGACCGGAAGCGCCCATTGCGGTGATTGGTGCTTCGATCGGAGCGTTATGTGGAAACACCCTGGGATTTTCACGCCGCAATATGCCCATTCTGCTGGGGTGTGGCGCGGCGGCTGGAATCAGTGCGGTGTTCGGCGCTCCCATTGCGGGGGTGCTGTTTGCCATGGAAGTGCTGTTACGGGATTTTTCCGTGCGAACGCTTACGCCGATCGTTATTTCATCGGTCATGGCCTCAACGATGTACGTAGGGCTTTCCGGCGGAGGCACGGCGCGGGGATTATTTCAGATGCCGGCCAGCGGACCAGCGTTTGTTTTTACATTCGGTCAATTACCCTATTATCTGCTGTTAGGGGCGATTTGCGGACTGCTGGCCGTGGGATTCACCCGATTTTATATCATGATTGAGGATTATTCCAAAAAGCATCAGAACCATATACCACGGTATTTGCATCCGGCCATTGGTGCGGCACTTTCCGGCGTTTGCGGCATTGCCATGCTGATTATTTTCCGCGGCGATCCATTTCTGCATCAACGATTTGCGCATGGATATATGCCCATTTTCAGTGATGGCTATCCCACCATTTTACGCATGATTGATCCGCGCTGGTATTCCGGCGTGCATGTCATAGGCGGCCACACGGTGACACTTTCATTGGAATTTCTGGTGGTGGTGTGTTTGCTTAAAATTATTGCCACATCTTTCACACTGGCACCCGGCGGATCGGGCGGAGTATTTGCGCCGGCATTATTTATTGGTGCAGCCGGCGGTGGCGCGGTGGGTTTAGTCCTGACTCATTATGGTTTGGTCAGTGATCCAAGCACGTATGCGTTGGTGGGCATGGGAGCGGTTCTGGCGGCGGCTATTCAGGCCCCTTTGACCGCTATTATTTTGTTATTTGAGTTAACCCAGAATTACGCGGTTATGGTGCCGATTATGCTG
>JAKATV010000278.1 GCA_021818565.1 Planctomycetota bacterium | reverse complement strand
AGTGTAATTTATCCAGCATTAAAAAACTCCTTAACAATATCGGAGTCGGATTATAGCGATTTTTCACCCGCATGATATTCCCCACCGCCCCGCCGGCCCCGCCGTCGGCGGGAATTTGAGATTTCAGATCTCAAATCTCAGATTTTAAATGATCGCCAATCCGCGCGTTCGCGATAATCCCACGCGACAGCCCCATAGCTCAATGCGGCAGCGTTGAGTTGACGGCGGGATGTCGTTTTCTGACACGGTACGCCTCGGCCCGTCGCGATTGGTGCTGCACGTGCCGGACCATAGTGCAGATTGTTTCCGTGGCCGCGTTCCGCATCCAACCATAACGCTTCCGCGTTAGGCTATGGGTTTACCTCCATACCGCAAAGATCAGCGAATACATTTGATCAGTGCTCATTGACGAAGGCCATCGCAACTCACGGAAATGGCCCCTTCTGCCAGCCGGTTGGTGCGGGCGGCGGCATGATGATGCGCTGGGGGCCAAAAAAGGGAATGTGCGGAGGTAGATTTGGCCGCAACATCCATCTGTACAAAGTTAATTCGTAACCGCTGCCTTGATGAATGTAGATGGGGAACTTGCCGGTCACGGGGTCAACGGGTGGGTGTTTGAAAAAAGTCGGTGACAATGCGGCCAGCGTGTCGGGGTAGTTTCCATATTTATCACGGTACATTTCAAGAGCGTAGGCTATTTTGACCAACATAAGAGACCGCAGCGTCTGATACCCACTTTGCGACCAGCCGTTGAGAGCATTCGTGGCCAAGAGCACCATGTTGTGGTACCGCAGATTTAGCGGCAGTTTTTTTGAAAACAGGCGGTTCAGCGATTTCGGGATGTACCCGACGGTACCGGGCGGCACTGGCGGACTGTACCCCGCCATCACGCTAATGTCGTCCCCGGCACTGCCCCAAAGATTCTGCAAGGACCGCAGTCGCATCCCCGCGGCAGAATAGGCGGATGCGGCAGCCATCGTAGTGAGTTGGTCGAAAGTCTCGTTGAGATGGGAAAACTGCCAATTCCAGTTGACGGCTGCTGGCGGATGCAGCACGATCTTCCACGGCAACGCCTGCTTGGAAAATGTCTGGGCCAGCGGACGCATCGGCGGTTGTTTCTGTTTTCGATAGCATATCAGGAGCATTCGCAGGGCTTGCAGGCGCCGCACTTGGATGTATCGCGTCGTGAGCGGCGAGGCCAATGGGATTTCATGAATTATCTGCCAAATGTGTGATATCTCGTGCGGGTGCGAACGCACTACTCCCAGTAATACACGGTCGACATTCAGAAATTGGCGAAGCAATCCATCTGCACCGCTGATACCAAATGAGTCCGGTTCCTGACGCGCCAGCAGTGCGAGCCTGTAAACCGCCATCGCATCCCGCCAGCACTTCCGGGGATGGCCACGTCCCAGTTCAAGAGTAGCCCTGTAAGCAAGGATGCTGCCTGTCGCGCAAAGCACATCCCGGAGAGGTTCCTCATAAAAAAGAGGCCACTTGGTATATGCCTTGCCGAACACTTCCGGCAAATAAAAACGTGGCAGCAGTGAGGCTTTCTGCATGATTTTAACCGCTGCTTTGTCCCTGCTCATCGCCGCCCAAAGTACCAGGCATTGCGATGATCGCCAGGGGAAGTCATGGGCAAAGCCTTCCTCAAGTTGTTGCATATTCCAATAAGCAGGGCCGGCTAAGCCCGTGAGTCTGCTGCCTGGAAGTGTGTAGCCCTGCGGTGGATGCTTTTTGAAAAACAGGCCAATGCTGTGAATATGGGGAAACTTTCCCTGCGGGTTTTTAATCCCCAGTAGCCTTAACTGCATCGCGCCCAATTGGCCATAATCAGCCCATTGGCCGCTTGGCGCAAGGTGGTACCCCTGCATCGCGATCTCAATCGCCGGCACAGCCGCATTATTTTCCGGTGTCACGCCCTTCATCAGATATTTTTTCAACGCCAGTTCGTAATCCGGCAGGCCATCCTTATCCAAGGGGCGGGTAATATAGGTTGTGGCGCGACTGATGGTTAATTTTTGCGGGGCTTTCGGGTGGCTGTGCCTGGCCAGTGCCACAGCGATTCCGGCGGCCACCAGTGCGGTTGCCAGAACGGCACCCGTGGCGGCGAGTGCGGTTTTTCCGCTGGTCAGACCTTTGAGCGACATGTGCGCCAATATTTTGGGTTGACTGGCGGTCATGGCTGTGGCCGTTGTGCCGTGTGCGGCGTGGGCCAATATGGCCGCAGTGAGTTTGGCCGGGGCGGGCTGCACCAGCGTTTCCGCCATGACAGCCGCCAACGTATCCACTCCCAGCGGCATCTGCTTGCGGGTCATGCGTATACGCAATTTCTCCACCGCCCGTTGCACTCGCTTTTTTGCTGCTTCTTCACTGATGCCCAGAACGTCACCAACTTCCCGCAGGCTGCGGCGTTCGTAATATCGCAATAGCAGTGCTGTGCGATCAGCTTGGCTCAAGCGGACGAGTTGTTCATCCAGCAGCGGCAATAAATCTTCATCACCCAAGGGAACCTCCGTCGCCGCAGGCTCGGAGCGTATGTGGGCCGCCGCCAATTCATGCCGTCGGCGGGTATGTTGGTTCCGCAAGGCATTGTTGCAGCAATAGCGTACCGTGTTGAAAATCCATCCGGACATGTTGGCCCCATGCGGCAATCGAGCCGCCTTCTTGATCAGGATTAGAAACACATCCTGCGTCACATCCTCCGCCAGTTCCGCATCGCGCACGCTACGGCGGCATAATGAATAGACCCAATCCAAGTGCCGGGCGATCAATTGCGGTAATTCCGCGCTGAGTTCTTTGTTGGCAAGTTCCGGCAATGTCGGGCGATCAACCATCCGAATTCCTCGATTCCTATAGTATTATGTCATACCGAACCGATTCGGGACATTATCTTGCTGTCCTACGAACAGGTATCGCTTTGACGAAAGACCTTGTGCGCCCAGAATCACTAGTAGCCCGTGGCCACATCACGTATCGGTGCCATGCAGGTGTCGTAGGGAACCGTGTTGTACAAACTTGGAATGAACAACACAGGACTTGCATCGCCGCAGGTCAGACCGGCCTGCGGCGCATCAATCGAGGCCCCGAAACCCGAATACGCGGTGGTGTCATACGTGAAAATATTGTCATGGTTCATGCCGCAATAGGGCGTGGTCTCCCATACCACATGGCCATCGGCGAAGCCGACATTCTGCCCGTCGCCGTTATGGTTGCCGGAATTGTAGACATAATTTCCATACGTGTTGCCGGGCAGCAATGTGGTGTTGCGATAGGTTCGCCCCAGCGTCGGCGCGCCCAGATCGTCCGGTGCCATATCGCTGATGATGGGCACTTGAGATCCGGCGCGACTGTTCCACCATGTACCGGCCTGCATGGGGATAACATTGTTCGGATCAGGTGGTGCGGCCAGCCATGGAAAGGCGATGGAATAACTTTCACCCTGCCCCAGATTGTTCTGGGCCTGATGATCGGTGAGGTTGCCAAAATTTCCGAACGCGTATTGGCCAGTTCCCGCGTTGGTACCATAAAGCAGCGACGGGCCGTCGGCAAATGGATCGGAGGGACAAATAAACCCCGCCGGCGTTTCATATTGCATCAACACCAGCAGCCACAGGCAACTGATGACTGAACCGGTGCTGGGCTGGTACACAACCGCGCCATCGTTGAGGTTAAACCAGTCATTGACAACCTGCTGGACGGACTGCCCGATCGCATAATGTCCCGGCGGTACGGAAGTATTGATAAACAAACCACCAAATTCACCGGGCGTGGCGGGAAACTGGTCGTTGCTGCTGGCGGCATAGGCCAGCATGGATTGCGCGATGCCGCGGATATTGGCCGAGCAGGCCACGCGATTCGCCTGTTCCCGAGCCGCCGCGAGAGCGGGCAGCAGCAGACCGATCAGAATCGCAATAATTCCAATGACAACCAGTAACTCTATGAGCGTCATTCCCCGCCCGGCGTTTTTTATATTGGCCATGTCCATGCCGAAAAACCTCCGTGCAATGCGGCGACTTCGCATAGCAGCTTGAGTTGTGAATACGCACGCCATTATATCTGCCATTTCTTTACCATGCGCCGAGTCGAAGCGTGTCGTAATGCCCACGGCGGCGGCAGTGGCACCGTCCGGGGTTGCGTGTCAAAGCAGCATAGCGCTAAACAAGCAACCGTTCCCGGCATGTACGCGGCCATAACTTTGCGGCCATAGGCTGTACATCGCGTTTCATACCGCTCCTTGATTTCGTTCTCATTATTATATAGCCGCCGACCGGAATTCCGGACAACCATCCCACTTTTTCCGATCTTTTCCACTCGGCGAACTGCGGTTGGGACTGAGACTCGCAAAACTTCAAGCGTGAACCACTGATTACACAAATTGCCCATCGCAGCTCCGCCGCAACCAAAACGTCTTATCCACAGATTTCTCAAATTTTCACAGATTTTTACCGACTCACCACGAGGGAATGTTTACCAGAGACACAACGGCATGACGAGAATTCACCACCCCGCACCTGGATAAACTGTGTCCGTCCTATGAACCCCGTCTTCCAATGCGGGTGAGGATATGAGAATCTGTTGGCGTCGCAAGCAAAAGGAGACAAGCGATGTCGATGGAATGTGTTGGACAGCCGGCCCCGGGCTCAAGGCATCACGGGCGGGAGTTCTGGATTTTGGCTTTGGAATTGCAGCGTGAAAGCGGACTGACGCCGGCGGCGTTTTGCCGTCGGGAGGGGATCAGCGATAAGGCCTTTTGGCGTTGGAAGCGTAAGTTATCGCAACCCAGGCAACCGGCCGACGCACCGGTGGCATTCTTGCCGGTGACGGTAACCGGTGGCCTGCCGGCACCGGGTTGGCGACCGACGG
>JAKATV010000157.1 GCA_021818565.1 Planctomycetota bacterium | reverse complement strand
AAGGGCTTGATGCCAACAGCGCCGCAAGCCGACGAAGTAGAGCACAAAAAAATAAAGAATGGGAACACTGTGTAAAAATGGCGATCATCGTGCGCGACCTGATGGTCGGTAATCCGCAGTTGGCAAAACTCGGGTATGGAGAAGAAGCCCAGGGGTATAACGCGATTGCCGCCGGTTTTCAGGGGCAACGACAATGGACGGATCATTATCCAAATGGCGATTATCTGGAAACAATTTTGAATTCCTCATTTGATTGGAGCGGTATCCGCCAGCCGTACATTGTCGCAACTGAAAATGACGCCCTCAACGGAGCGACCATGCTTTTCGGCCATTTGCTTACCGGATCGGCCCAGGTATTTGCCGATGTGCGCACGTATTGGAGTCCGCAATCGGTGTTTCAGGCCACCGGGCACGAACTTCAGGACGATGCGGCCGGTGGAATACTGCATTTGATTAATAGTGGCTCGGCGGCATTGGATGCAACGGGTTGTCAAACGCAGAATTCGCATCCGACCATCAAGCCCTGGTGGCGGATTAAGCCCCACGAGGCGGCGGCTTGTATTCGTGCGGCTCAATGGTGTCCGGCTATTTATGAATATTTCCGCGGGGGTGGCTTTTCCGTGCGCTATCGTACCCGGGGCGGAATGCCGGTGACCGCGGCTCGCCTGAATCTTATCAAGGGATTGGGGCCGGCGTTGCAGATCGCGGAAGGCGTGACAATTGATTTGCCATCCAACGTTCATGATATTCTGGACAAACGTACCAACCCGACATGGCCCACCACCTGGTTTGCGCCGCGCTGCACGGGGCAGGGGGCGTTTCGCGATGTGTATACCGTGATGAACAACTGGGGGGCTAATCACTGCGCATTAAGCTCGGGGCATATTGGCCATGAGCTGATCACCCTGGCCTCCATGCTGCGCATTCCGGTGTACATGCACAATGTGCCGGAAGATCGCATTTTTCGTCCATCTGTCTGGACCGCCTTTGGCGCTGCCGAGCCACAAGCCGCGGATTTTGCCGCCTGCCGCAATTTCGGCCCGCTGTACGGGAAATATTAATCCGCGCCGTCCGCCGCGCACTAGATGATCAATCCGCTGGTTGATCCAGTGGTACCGACCGATCACCGGATTGTCATTCCCGGTTTTCTGGAAGTGCTTCGGCGATATAGTTGCGCGACGGATTAACGGATACAATCGTCACCTTGCCGCGGCGTTGGCTGCGGTTGATTGTGTTTGCACGGCTGGAAGACAAAAATATGGCATCGAAGGAAGACGTACTTGAAGCATTGCGCTCGGTTCAGGATCCAGAATTATTCAAGGATATTGTGAGCCTCAACATGGTAAAGTCGGTTGAGGTGCATGGCGCAACGGCCAAAATTGATGTGGAGCTTACCACGCCGGCGTGCCCGCTGAAGGACCGAATTCGCGCGGATGTGACGGCGGCGGTAGCGCGGGTGTCGGGCATTACAAAAGTGGATGTTGCCCTCAGCAGCCGGGTGCGATCGGGAAGCGATCCGCGGACGATTCTTCCCGGCGTAAAAAATATTATCGCGGTGGGAGCGGGCAAAGGGGGCGTTGGTAAAAGTACAATTTCAGTGGCCATCGCGGCCGGACTGGCTTTGCGCGGCGCAACCGTTGGGCTTATGGATGCCGATGTCTATGGCCCATCGATTCCCACCATGACTGGTTTGGAAGCGCAATCACCGGCGGTGCAGGGGGATAAAATCATCCCGTTTGTCGTGGGGCCGCACGGACAGAGCATCAAAGTCATGTCCATTGGGTTTATTGTTCCGCGTGAAAAAGCTCTCATCTGGCGTGGCCCGATGGTGCACGGCGTCATCAAGCAGTTTCTTGAGCAGGTGCAATGGGGTGATCTGGATTATCTGGTGGTAGATTTACCGCCGGGCACCGGAGACGTGTCTTTGACTTTGGCGCAGTCTATTCCGTTGACCGGGGCGGTGATCGTGGCGACGCCGCAGGAAGTGGCCCTGATGGATGCGCGCCGGGCGGTGCGAATGTTCCAGCAACTGGGCGTCTCGATTCTGGGGGTGGTGGAGAATATGAGCTATTTTGTCTGCGATCATGGAACGCAGTATGACCTTTTCGGGCGCGGCGGCACGCAACGCATGGCCCAGGAAATGGGCCTGCCCTTCCTGGGCGAACTGCCTATGGATATCCGCATTCCGCGGCATGGTGATAAGGGAGAACTCTTTGCGGGTTTCAAAGCGGGTTGTCCTTCCCAGAGCTTCCTTGACAGCATTGTGGAAAACCTCGCCGGCCAGATCAGCGTGCGCAACATGACCCGCCCGGCGGCAAAATCTTTGAAACTCGAGGTCACCGAGTAATCGCGACATACCAGCGGCATTACGTCATTGGCGGCGGGAAACGGTTCGCATACAATTCATGGGTAACGGCCGATGGTGGCCGAGCAGGAGTTTTTTGTGGCAGAAGAAAAATTTGATCTGGTTATTGTCGGGTCCGGTCCGGCGGGTTATGTCGCGGCGGTGCGGGCGGGTCAGCTTGGAAAAAAAGTGGCGTGTGTTGAGCGTGCGGAACTGGGCGGTATTTGTCTGAATTGGGGTTGCATTCCCACCAAAGCGTTGATTCAGGATGCCCATGTCATGCACCAGATGCACCGCGCCGCAAGTGATTACGGCATTACGGTGAACACGGAAAAAATGCAGTGGGATAAAATTGTGGCGCGCAGCCGGTCGGTGGCGGTCACCATGAGCAAGGGCATTGAATTTCTGTTCAAGAAAAACAAAGTCTCAAAATTTTCCGGCACCGGCTTTATTCCCAAGCCCGGAATGGTGGAAGTGCGCGATGAGAAGGGCACGGTGACCAGCACGTTACAAACCAATAAAATCCTGATTTGTACCGGGGCACGAAGTAGAGATTTGCCGAATATTAAGCCGGATGGAAAAAGAATTATTACCAGCCGGGAGGCGATGATCCTACCGAAAATACCTGGAAAAATGCTCATTATTGGTGCCGGCGCGATCGGCGTGGAATTTGCGTATGTGTACAACGCGTTTGGCACGCAGGTGACATTGGTGGAAATGCTGCCTAATATCCTGCCTATTGAAGATACCGATGTAAGCACCCGCCTGGAAGCCATTTTCAAGAAGCGTGGCATTGATATTCGCACCAACAGCAAAACTGAAAAAGTCGAGGTAAAGCCTGATGGCGCGGTAGTAACGCTGTCACGGGATGGTAAAAGTGAAACATTATCGGTTGACCTGGTGCTCCTGGCGGTCGGCGTAACGGGTAACGTGGAAAATCTTTTTGCCCCCAGTGCCACGCCCATGATGGATCGTGGTGCCATTAAGGTCGATAAGAGTTTCAAAACTTCGGTGGATGGCATCTATGCCGCCGGTGATGTGATCGGCCCGCCCTGGCTGGCGCATGTGGCAAGTATGGAGGCGACCATTGCCGTAGAGCGTATGTTTGAGGTCAACAATCGGGAAATGGATTACGCTACCATCCCCGGTTGCACTTATTGTTATCCCCAGGTGGCCAGTGTTGGCCTAACTGAGAAACAATGCCGGGAAAAATCGTTGGATTATGAAATTGGCAAATACAATTTCGCCGCCAATGGCAAAGCGCAGGCCATGGGCGAGCCGGAAGGGTTTGTTAAATTAATTTTTGACAAGAAATATGGTGAGCTTCTCGGAGCGCATTTACTGGGGGCCGAAGCTACGGAAATGCTCGCTGAACTGGTTCTGGCCCGCAGGCTGGAGGCCACACGCACTGAAATTGCGTCTACCATTCATGCCCATCCGACGCTTTCTGAAGCGGTGATGGATGCGGCTATGGTGGATGGGGGGCACTGATCATCCTGGTGCCAAGAGCACGGGAAATTGTCCCGAGGATCGCGTCGGCTCATGTAGAATGGTATCCGACGCTCTCCATGCAGCGTACCGCTGTGGAAATTCAGGATGCACAACTGCGGGCCAAATAGTACTGCGACGAGTTAAAAAAAGGGATTCGCATGGAATCAGATAACAATCCGCTGTTAAATAACCCCAACATGCCGCCGGTACCGCAGACCCCGGATGTTCGCAACGCGCCCGCTGCGCCATCGGCGGCCGGCTTGCCGCCCGCTGCCGCAATAGCCCCTGTTTCTCCTGTGCTTCCCGGACCTGCCCGTCCCTCTGGCAAGCCCAATCCTGGCATTAGAGAAACCCTGGAAACGGTGATTCTGGCGCTTATTCTTGCGTTCACGTTCCGCACATTTTGCGTGGAAGCATTTGTTATTCCGACCGGTTCCATGGCTCCAACGCTCAGTGGTGCGCATTTCCGGGCCGTGTGCCCCATGTGCGGATATAATTTCAATGTCAATGCCAATGTTGATCAGCAATGGCTCCCCGTGCGCGATCCGGAAACCGGTCAGGTTGAATCCACGCTTGTGCGTGTGAACAATGGTGAATTGACCGATCCCCATGCCATTCCCGCACCGGGTTACACCATGTGCCCGAACTGCCATTTTTTAATTCCCGCGGATGACTTGCGCGGCAAACCCATCCTCAAGCGAATTTACAGCAGTAATAATTCCTCTGAAACCTTGCACTTTCCATACACCTACAACGGCGATCGTATTCTGGTAATGAAATATCTTTATTGGTTCTCGCCTCCCAAACGATGGAACGTCGTGGTATTTCGTGAGCCGATGTTCGGGAAGCAGAATTTCATCAAGCGGCTGGTGGGATTGCCGGGCAATACCGTTGAGATCGTCAATGGGGATGTATTTATTGACGGAAAAATCGCACACAAGCCGGTGCATGTCGAAAAATCCATGCTGCAGGTGGTCTACAACAACGACTTTTACCCCACCGATGCCGGGCGCGAACGCATGAATGGCAATCGCTGGAGT